>NZ_JAUBTR010000167.1:0-2724 GCF_036705045.1 Microcoleus sp. BR0-C5 | reverse complement strand
GCACAGATATTTTTCCTACAGTGAAGGTATGAAAATCCTTAGTCATCAAAGCCAGAACTGCGGAATGTGGGTTATACAGCGCCGAGCTACTCGTAAATTTTTAGCAACAGGTACAATTAACCCCACCATTGCCGAACGCTATTATCAAACTCGTGCCATCCGTCACATTACCGAAGCCTTAGAGACTGATAAAGACCGCAAAGCCCTGATAGTTATGGCGACTGGTGCAGGCAAAACCAGAACCGCGATCGCCTTGGTCGATCTGCTGATGCGTTGTAACTGGGCTAAACGTGTTCTATTTTTAGCAGATCGTGTAGCTTTGGTAAATCAGGCAATCAATGTATTTAAGAAACATCTCCCCGATGCCGCGCCAGTAAACTTAGTCACGGAAAAAGATACTGAGGGACGGGTATTTGCTTGCACCTATCCAACCATGATGGGATTAATTAATGATACCCGTGACGGTCAGCGTCGTTTTGGCGTAGGACATTTTGACCTAATTATTATTGATGAAGCTCACCGATCTGTTTTTCAGAAATACCGCACAATTTTCAACTACTTTGATTCTGTCCTGCTAGGGCTAACCGCTACACCAAAGGATGAAATTGACCGCAACACTTACGGGCTCTTTGACTTGGAAAATGGCGTACCTACTGATGCTTACTCGCTTGAAGATGCCGTAAAGGATGGTTATCTAGTCCCACTTAAAGCAGTATCAGTGCCGCTTAAGTTTCAGCGACAAGGCATTAACTATGGTGAACTCTCGGAATCCGAAAGAGAAGAATGGGATGCGCTTGAATGGGATGACGAAGGTAAGGCCCCTGAGCGCGTAGAAGCAGAAGCAGTCAACAAGTGGTTATTCAATAAAGATACCGTGGATAAGGTGCTAGAGCATCTGATGACTAGGGGGTTAAAGGTTGCTGGGGGCGATCGGCTCGGAAAAACCATTATTTTCGCTAAAAATCAAGATCATGCAGAATTTATTGCTGAGCGGTTCAACGCCAACTACCCACACTTTAAAGGTGAGTTTGCCCGCGTCATTACCTTCAAAACCACTTATGCTCAAAGCCTGATTGATAACTTTTCCCAAAAAGATAAAGAACCTCATATCGCAATCTCAGTGGATATGCTCGACACTGGGATTGACGTGCCAGAGGTCGTTAATCTGGTGCTGTTCAAGATTGTTCGCTCCAAAACTAAGTTCTGGCAGATGATAGGACGAGGTACGAGGCTATGTCCTGACTTATTTGGGCTAGGGCAAGATAAAGAATTTTTTTACCTGTTTGATTATTGCCAAAACTTAGAGTTTTTTCAACACAACTCCGAAACTGTTAATGCGCCAATAACTAAATCATTGGGTCAGCAACTGTTTACCGCTCGATTAGAATTAATCGGAGAGCTAGATAAAAGAATACCTGAGAATCAACCAATAAATCAAGCAAAACTGAGCAAGCTTCAAGAGTATCAAGCTGCCTCTAAAGAACCCAAGACCGATGCAGAATTGCGCCAGGAACTAGCCAATTTACTCAATACAGAAGTGGCGGCAATGAATCCTGAAAACTTCATAGTGCGACCTAAACAACGATTTGTAGAGAAATATGCTAATTCCGCAGCATGGGCATCGCTATCGATCGATGATTTTCTTGAGCTTAGTCAAGAAATAGCTGGCTTGCCTTCCCAATTGGAAACAGAAACAGAAGAAATAAAAAGATTTGATGTTCTGATGCTAAAGTTACAATTAGCAATCCTGCGCTCTGACTCTACGTTTAAGCGTTTGCAAGAACAGGTGAAGTCACTTGCAGGGATGTTAGAGGAAAAATCGGCTATTCCCTTCGTGCAAGAACAGTTAGCCCTGATTCAGGGTGTACAAACCGATGAGTGGTGGCAAGATGTGACATTACCAATGCTGGAGGTGTTACGCAAACGCCTACGGGGGTTAATCAAGCTGATTGAGAAACAAAAACGCCAACCTATTTACACCGACTTTGAGGATGTGATGGGGGATGAGATAATAGTTGAGTTGCCTGGTTTTACAGCATTAGATAACTTTGAGAAGTTCCGTGCTAAAGCAAGGGCTTTTTTGCGATCGCATCAAGATCATGTAGTAATCTTTAAGCTACGAACTAACAAACAGCTCACTCCATCCGATTTATCTGAGTTAGAGAAGATATTGCTAGAAAACAAATTAGGCGTAGAGGAGGATATAGACCGTGCAAAAGAAGAGTCGCATGGGTTAGGCTTATTCGTCCGTTCCTTAGTAGGACTCGATCGAGAGGTAGCCAAGCAGGAACTAGCAAGGTTTATATCGGGTAAAAATTTTAACTCCAATCAGATTGAATTTGTGAATATGATTGTAGATTACCTGACTGCACATGGAGTAATGGATGCAGCAATCCTCTATGAATCCCCATTTACTGACATTACGCCCCAGGGGCCAGACGGATTATTTACCTCCACTCAGGTAGATGAATTATTTTCTATTCTTGAAGAAGTTTCTACACGGGCTGCTGCATAAGGCACAGCAGTAAAACCTGGGGCGTTACAAATAATCTTGGCTGAAGGCCAATTATAGTTACAGTAAAACCCACATTCCGCAGGTCTTTAAATAGAATTGATGGTTATAAAATTTAAAAATTCAAGCCTGAAAAGATTACTGGGTAATCACTTCAGGCTTTTTTGAGATACAATGAACGAATTAGGAGCCAAGAGGAAAAAACCATGAAT
>NZ_JAUBTR010000081.1:0-29439 GCF_036705045.1 Microcoleus sp. BR0-C5 | reverse complement strand
TTGAAATGTCAAGTACATTGATGTTCACTCATTTGTTTATTATATCTTGCTTAAGTTATTAAATTTTCATTCCTAAGCTCTAATTGAATATTTTTTTAATTGTCAATAATTCTGCTCCAATATACCATATTCTGTTAACATAAAATTTAGATGCGTTCGCCCTGGAATCAAGCCCGGTGCTTGCCAGATCATTCTTGTATATAATCGACAATCGATATAGCAATCATAAATCATTTATGTAAATTTGTAGGGGTAGTGCTAAGCACTACCCCCTATCTATCGGGGCAACCGGGCGTGGGATTGCCCCTACAATAATTACGCGAATGATTTAGGGTTGCTATATGTATTATTAGTTATTCATTATTAGTGCGATCGCCCGCGTTCAAACTGAGCGGTGGCACTGCAAGCAATAAGCTGCTGAGAATCGGGATTCTAGCTTCTCAACCCATAAATTATCTAACGGCGTGGACGGGCATTTCGGCAGCCTAAAGGCTGATTGCGATGCTAGCCCGATCGCAGTTCAAGGGCTGTAGATTGAGTTTTCTTGGGCGGATCAACAGCGCTTTCCTCTCAGCTACAGAGTCGCAAAATTTGAACGAAATCGGACGGCGCGATTCGCCTCACGGCGATAGCTTCGCTCGCGCGTACTCGCACAGCACCTATGTCCGAAATAGACTTTTGGACTTTTACCAGAACAAAGTACAGTAGTTTTCAATTGGATGAAATACAGGTAGCGAACTCTGTATCACGCTCAACTGAAAACTGCGGTAGATTTACTTTAGCAATGGGGATAAGTGCTGACCCCCAAAGGGATTATTGAGAACGATCCAACAACTCACTTACTATTTCCACTTCTCAAATAAAACAGGCGCACAAATCATGTAATGTTGCCGTCGTGGCTTTACACTATTGGTGCGTCAGTTATAGCGCCCGTCAATCGATTTTAGATTTTAGATTTTAGATTTTAGATTGAAGAAAGCAAGCCCACTGATAAATCCGGGGGCTGGCGATCGGGAGCGAGGAGCTTTTTTCTCGATCCACGAATTAATCCGGGGGCCCCGGATTAAATTGCTTGATTGTCAATTGCGGACTTTCGGGAGTGCGACTGCGGTGAAAGTTATTCATCCATTCGCATCAGCTTGCGGTAAAACGTTTTAGAAAAATCGACGGTACGAGTTCGCTGAAAAGTCAGGAGAACCTCAATTAAGCAACTAACAAACTCAGAGCTTTGCATAGTCACTTCGTAGCTGAGTTCAGCATTGCCGTCAAACAACACCCGACAGCGGGTTAAGTCGATCGGCAGCGACGAGATATTCCAACTAGCGACAAACGGCACGCTCTCCCCGCCGTCAATTTTTCTTGCTCCCTCCAAGGTTTTGAGCTTGTAGAGGCCAATAGCGTGCGGTAAAAACTTACGCCTGGGCTCTTGACAGAAAGGCGCGTAGACTTTTACTTCTTTATCATCGGCTGGCTTGAGTTGAGGAATAGACATATTTCCACCTTAGACAATTATTACTAACAGATAGTTTAGATCCCCTGAAAAAACTAGCAGATATTCCAGGTCGATCGCAAGCAAAAGTCAACCCAAATACTCTATGCAGTACCCGTTTACCAGGGCCGTACAAACACCTAACCCGCTGGTTGTCCTCCCGTCCGCTTTCGACAAAAGCCCAGAAACTGATACAGTAGATGCTTATATCTAAAATCAAAAACTATTGGTGGTTGAATCAAGTAACCTATGCAGGAGAGTTCTTGGCCAGAAAACGACGCTCGCAGCGAGCTTAACTTGGACATCTCTGATTTAGCTCAAGAAGAGCTCAAGAGTTTGACCTCGCACTCGAAGCTCAGCAAAGTATTTGCTATACCAGACATTGGCGACAGGGTGTTTGACGCGGAAACAAAAGCAGAGCTCCCGGTTGCGGTGTCTGTGCCGGGAACTCCCTCTTTTCCTCAAAATCTGTACCGGGGACGCCGCGGAAAAGCCGCAGCAGTGCTGACTGCGATTTGGGCCGGCACGATCGCCCTGCACTTGATTTCTTGGGGTGCGTGGCTAGTGTGGGGGTTGACGGGACTGCTGTGGATGCAAGCATTTCGAGTTTTGTTTGCTTCGCCCAAGCCCGCACTGCCACCTCTTGCCGATGAAAGTCGAGAGGATTGGCCTTACGTGTCGCTGCTAGTGGCAGCGAAAAATGAGGAAGCGGTGATTGCCCGATTCGTAGAATCAATCTGCAATGTAGATTATCCGATCGACCGCTACGAAGTTTGGGCGATCGACGATCACAGCAGCGACGCCACGCCGCTAGTATTGGAACAGCTAACCAAAAAGTACCCCCAGCTCAAAGTATTTCGCAGAGGAGCAAATGCCAGCGGCGGGAAGTCGGGAGCACTGAATCAAGTGTTACCGCTGACTCGCGGGGAATTTGTCGGAATATTTGACGCCGACGCGACGGTAACGCCAGACTTGCTGCGCCGGGTGCTGCCAGTGTTCGATGCAGAAAAGGTAGGGGCTGTGCAAGTCAGAAAAGCCATCGCCAATGCTTCGGTAAATTTTTGGACTCGTGGCCAAGAAGCAGAAATGGCTCTCGACAGTTTTTTCCAGCAGCAGCGGATTGCGATCGGCGGCATTGGAGAATTGCGCGGTAACGGCCAATTCATGCGCCGCACCGCCTTGGAAAGCTGCGGAGGCTGGAACGAGGAGACGATTACCGACGACCTGGATTTGACGGTGAGGCTGCACCTAGACCGATGGGACATTGAATTTCTCGCTTTCCCAGCCGTGTCAGAAGAAGGAGTCACTAACCCTCGCGCTCTGTGGCACCAGCGCAATCGCTGGGCAGAAGGTGGCTATCAGCGTTATCTTGACTACTGGCGGCTAATTTTGCGGAACCGCATGGGAACTGGGAAAACTTGGGATTTATTTGGATTTTGGGTATCTCAATATTTCTTACCCACAGTAGCGCTACCCGACTTTGTGATGTCAATTGCGCTGCGCCGGATGCCGATCGCCAGTCCCATAACTTTTATGACCCTTACATTGTCGGTCGTGGGAATGTTTGTCGGTTTGCGCCGCACTCGCAAAGAGACCAAATTTGACGTAAGGCGAGTTTTTGTCACCTGGCTGCAAACGCTGCGGGGTACTGTGTATATGTTCCACTGGCTGCTGGTAGGGACTGTAACGGCTCGGATTGCGGTACGGCCCAAGCGGCTCAAATGGGTCAAAACCGTCCATCAAGGCCCTGCTAATAGCATCAAGTAAACAATTCACTTCGCAGAAATATCTAGGCACAGTATCGCCGAACGTCCGAAGATTTTCTGAGACAAAAAAAACACCAACGCTCGCCAAATATCTTCCCGCCAGAGCCGACAGTAAAATTTGGCAATTCCGAGAAAAAAAACTTTGAAACAGCTTAGGTAATAGGTAATCGGCGAGCGGTAATAGCGAATAAGTAATCGGCAATACAAAAGTCTAAAATTAAAAGATAAAAGCGAGAGTTTTTAACTTTGGACTTGACAAAAAACCAATTACTATCTATTAATTATGAATTGCCAATTAGGACGAATTGCTTGTTGCCAACTACCCGTCACCCGTAATTGATAAATGGATTTGTTAGAGTACCAAGCTAAATCTTTATTTCGCCAGATGGCAATTCCGATTTTGCCGTCGCAGCGGATTGACAATCCCGCCGACCTCAAAGGACTGAAAATTCCTTACCCCGTTGTACTCAAATCGCAAGTGCGGGCTGGGGGACGGGGCAGGGCCGGCGGTATCAAGTTTGTGGAAAATACGATCGATGCAGTAGCAGCCGCTCAAACAATTTTTAATTTGCCGATCGAGGATGAATATCCCCAAGTCCTGCTGGCAGAAGCAAAGTACAACGCCGACCAAGAATTGTACTTAGCGGTACTCCTAGACCCTGTAGCGCGCCGCCCGGTGCTTCTGGGTTCGAGCCAAGGAGGTATGGATGTCGAAGGGTCGATCGAGCAAATGCAGCAAGTTGCCGTAGATCAAGAATTTTCCCCATTCTACGCGAGGCGTCTCGCGCTGAAAATGGGATTGCAGGGAGACTTGATTCAATCGGTGAGCACCATTGTCGAAAAAATGTATCGGCTGTTTGTCGAAAAAGATTTAGACCTAGTAGAAATCAATCCTCTCGGCATCAGTCCGACTGGAGAGGTAATGGCTTTAGACGGTAAAGTCACCGCCAACGACGATGCCTTGGGGCGACATCCAGATTTGGCCACACTCTCAGGGAAGAAGCAAAGCAGCGGGTTGGCACGGGAAAGAAGAAGTCCCCATGCCTCTGGCGATCGCTCCCATTCCCAGTCCAAGGTTCAGCAGTCGCCGGAGTTTGACCCCAAATCTAAATCTTCAATCTCGAATTCCGAATCCCTGCAATTAATCGAACTAGACGGGAATATCGCGATTTTGTGCAACGGAGTGGGCCTGACAATGGCAACTTTAGATGCTGTAACCCACCAAGGAGGAAAACCAGCTAATTTTGTGAATATTGGTTCCCTAGACCGCTACTATGCAGCAAATGCCCTGCGCGATCGCGCGGAGTTGGCTCTGGAGTTAGTCGCTCAGGATAAAAGCGTTAAGGTGATACTTGTAAATATTTTGGGCAGCGCCTCCAAGACCGAGGAAATAATCGCTGCAGTAGCCGGCTATTTGGAACGGAAAGCTCGCGCTAACCGCCACATCCAAGTTGTGCTGCGGCTGGTAGAGATCGATGCTGATGCTGTTAAAAAGCGTTTGGGACAGTTGCCGGTGCAGCTAGCTAGCACTTTGGATGAGGCCGCGGCCGCTTCTGTATCCTCCGCCAAGTAGCGGCAGTTGATCGGCAAAAAATTAGATTTCTTTACAACAGATGAAGGCCTTCTGCTTTTTACAGATCGAGTGTCAAGTGGGAAAAAATGAATTTAACTCCTGAAAGCAAAGTCCTAGTACAGGGCATTACAGAATCTCCCGCGTCCACCCGCGCCGCCCTGATGATGAAAGCATACGGCACGAATGTAGTCGCCGGTGTCAGTCCCGGTCGGGGGGGGCTGGAAGTGGAGGGAATTCCGATTTTTGATTTGGTAGAACAAGCAGTGGCTGCAGTGGGTCACGTTGACACTGCGGTAATTTTGGTAGACGCTTACTCGGTCCTGGATGCGGCTCTAGAAGCGATCGCCGGAGGAATTCGGCAAATCGCGATCGTTACTGGGGGAGTGCCACCTCTGGATATGGTGCACTTAGTCAGAAAAGCAGAGGCCACCGAAACTTTGGTAATCGGGCCCAACAGTCCGGGGATTATTGTGCCCGACAAACTGCTGCTGGGAACTCACCCCAAGGAATTTTACACTCCCGGCCCGGTGGGAGTGATCAGCCGCAGCAGCACTTTGACTTACGAAGTTGCCCTAGAACTGACGGAGGCTGGGTTGGGACAGTCGATGGCGGTTTGTATTGGCTGCGACGCGATTGTCGGTTCTTCTTTTATGCAGTGGCTGCAAATTTTGGACGAAGACGACAGTACGGAAGCGATAGTTTTGGTGGGGGAAGTTGGCGGGTGGAGTGAACAAGCTGCTGCTTCTTACATCGCCTCGGCGATCGACAAACCCGTGGTTGCTTATCTGGCCGGCCGCTACGCTCCCAAGGGGCCGTCTTTGGGCCACGCCGGCATCCTGATCAGTTCTCGGGCGGCTGCCCAGAAAGCCTTTGGAGTTTCGGCCCCAAACAAAATGGCTGCCTTTGAAGAGGCGGACATACCTGTGGCGGCTCGACCTTCAGAGATTCCTAAGTTGCTCAAAAAATTGCTCAAGAAAAATTGATTGCTTTGGGAGTTTTCACAAAAGTCCTAACCCTCTTGAGGGTTGGGATAAGGGTTAGGCAGGGGCGGGTTTGGTCTCAAAAGTGTCTGCAGAATGCCACAACAGCCGCTTCCACCCGCCTTTAGGACACATTTATGTTTTTTTACCAAAGCCCTCTGACTGGCGTCACAGGCTGCGGTGCGGGTGCTGGCAAGGGCGCGAGGCGGCGAGGCGCTGGAGGCGGGGTTGTTGGCTGCACGCTGCGGCGAGGTTCGATCGGACTTTCGGTGGGATTTGTTTCAGTTGTGCGAGTTGTCGATCGCGTCACATCTTGAAGCAGGCTTCGCAGAGTTCCGGCTATACTCTGAACTTTCCCAACAGCGGTGCGAAGGCTGGCAACATCTACGTAAACCTCGTTGAGAGGATACTTTTTCAGGATTTCTAGCAGTGATACCTTACCGTCATCCCCGGATGCCAGGATCACCGCTGCCCGCAAAGCTTTCCCGCTTTCTGTGCGGCGCTGAGTCCGAATTGCTTGACCGATGTCGTCAGTGATTTTTTCTCCTGGGGTGCTGTAAACTACCCTCGCCAGATTAGCAGGCTTTAAACCAATTTCTAAACCCATGAACCCCCGCAGCATTTGCGCGTCCATTTTGGAGAACCGGATAATTTGTTGGAGGGTTGGCGTCGTCGTGCCGTTTTTAGCAAATTCTTCTAAGTCGCTGACATTGATGGCTTGTCTGATCGGGCCAAATGTGAGGACTACTTTTTCTGCCCCTAATGCTCTACTGCTGCTAGATAATATGCTCCCGCTTGCTCCTAAAACTAGGGCAATGCCGATCGTCGATACAAATTTTGTTAATTTCATATTCACCGCTAGATTAAAATTATTTTTTCGAGATTTGTACATTTTTGTACATTATAGATGCAGCCGTTATATTCTACAAGGTCGCCAGTGTAATTTGTGCCCGCGTCACACCGACAATCTCGACCGAGACTTTTTCTCGATCTTGACTTTAAAAATAAGTTACCACATCTGCCAAAATCTGTTCGCTTCTATTCCTTCTGCCTTCTACCTTCTACATCTCCAGCCTTCTATATCAGAGTGTCTTCCGCCTTCTACATAAGTGCCTTAAAAAAATTATAGGAAGCGCCCTGACGGGGAGGACTTTCTTAATAGCACAAACATAAGGACTCGATTGCTTCTTCTTTCTCTCTTAGGCAACTAAATCCCTCTTTCTTCTTCCCTCATTCTTCCCTCCTTCTTCCTTCTTCCCTTCCTCTTCCTTCTTCCTTCTTGCTTCTGCTATATGTTGAAAACCAAACGCAAATCCAAGAAATCCAAACACAAGCACAGCGAAAAAACAACAGCGCTAAGCAAAAAAGAAGTAGCTGCACAAAAACGCAAAATTTCAGAAAAGCGCAATGAATTGGTGCAGGCGATCGCCATAAGCTGCTTAGTCAGCGTTGCTCTCAGCATTCCCCTGTTGTTCGTAGTCGGCCCTAAGATTGCTATTGCAGGAGGCGCCGCCGCAGCCATCTTGCTGCTTTCCTACAAATACCCCCGTCAAGCTTTGTGGACTTTTCTAATTTACCTGCCTTTCAGTGGTACAATTACCTACGCCATTGGCGGCGGGAATGCTGCATTTCAAGTAGCCAAAGATGCTTTCTACATACCAGCCCTCATCGCCCTAATTCAAAGCTGCAAAAAGAAACAGTTGCCCCTGTTCATTCCCAAACAAATGCTTTCTACCTTCAGCATCCTGTTGATGATGGCAATGCTGACTTTAATTTTTGTGAACGGGGAGATGCAGCTCAACCCTATGAAAGGCGACAAACCAATTCTGCAAGGAATTCTCGGCTTAAAAGTATTGATAGGTTACATACCGCTGATTGCTTGTACCTATTATCTGCTCCGCACTAAGAAGGATTTGGTATTTTTTAGTCGAATGCACATCGTTTTGGCGATCGTTTGCTGCCTTCTAGGTTTGATTCAGTACCTGTTGCTGCAAAGTGGAAAGTGTGCGGGAACCAGAGGAATGACCGGATCAGAATTATATAAAGCAACGCTGCAAGCTAGATGTTTTGTCGGCGGTTCTTTGGTGTTCAGTCCAGAAGTCAAGTTTGTCCGCTTGCCGGGAACTTTTGTCGCGCCTTGGCAGTGGGCGTGGTTTTTAATTTCTAATGCTTTTTTAACCTTTGCCTCTGCCTTTTGCGATCCTTCCTTCTGGTGGCGAGTTATCGGTTTATTTGGCATGGCATTAGTATTTGCCAATGCAGTTATTTCCGGTCAAAGAGCTGCTTTAGTTATGGTCCCCGTTGCTACAGCCATCCTGCTAGTTCTCACCGGTCAATTAGTTAATTTAAAACGATTTATTCCCGTCGGTGCCGGACTGGCGATTCTGCTGTTTGTCGGTGCAGCTATTAACCCTGGAATTATCGAGCAGCGGTGGGAGAGTTTTGTTAACCGCTGGAATGCTGCACCGCCCCAGCAGTTTCTCTTTAATCAGTTCGAGCAGAGCAACAATTTTATCATTGACAGACCTTTCGGTAAAGGTGTGGGACGAGCCACTAATTCAACGCGAATATTTGGTGCCACGCAGTTAATTGAAACTTTCCAACCTAAGTTGATCTACGAACTCGGTTATCCGGGAATGATTAGTTTTCAGATCATGCTTTTACACTTAGCTTTTTTAACTTTTAGAGCTTACCGATCTGTCAAGGACAAAAGTTTGCGAAGTTACGGAGCTAGTTTTTGGGTGTTTGTTGGATTTATTACGATTAATACTCAATACTATCCGCTGGATGTAGATCCAGTGTCCGTGTATTATTGGGTTTTAGCTGGGGCGATTTTAAAGTTGCCCAAAATTGATAAACAGGTGCAGGATGAAAAACACGAGGAACTTGAGTCAAGTGAATTGCAAGTTCACCAGCCATTAAAGGAGAAAAAAATTATTGCATCTTCCCCAATTTGAGAAGAGTTTTGAGTGTTGAGTTTGGTGGATTGTTTCTTGTTCAGTAACCCGCTTTCGCTCCGGGGTAATGCCAATATAGCCCTTGTGAATTTATCTGTGCTAAAACCCACCCCTATAGTATATTTTTGCTCTTAACTTTACTGCGGTTGCCAAACCGGATTGCTAGCATTCAAATCCTTGTCGTTTGTCAATTTAGTCAAGGCAGAACCGTCCCGATTAATTACATACAAGTTGCTTTTGTCGCCTTGGATCTCATTAAAAGCAAAAGCAATTTGCTGGCTGTCAGAAGACCAAGCTAATTCAAAAATTCCAGACAGTTCTAGCCGAGGAGCTAGTTGATTTAGCTGGTCACCCTTAGCATTGATTGTGTATAGTTTTTTATTGTTGAAGTCTCCCGCCAGGAAGGCAATAAGTTGGCCATCGGGCGACCACGAAAGTTCGTTGTAGTTTCCTGGTTTTTGGGTGAGGTTCTTGGCTGTCCCCCGGTTAATATCAAGCAGGTAGATATCCTGCTTTTCCCCGCTCAAATCGCCCGCTTTGCCCCCATAGTAAACAATGCGGCTGCTATCGGGCGACCAAAATAGTTGGCCGCTATAAACCTCATTTTGCGGGTTGTTAGTGAAATTTTTGATGTTGCTTCCGTCGGCGTTGATTGTGTAAATTTGCTGTTTGGGATAAGCGCCGAACAAGAAAGCAATTTTTGTGTGATCGGGCGACCAAACAAGTTCGCTAGCGGATGTATAGTCGCCGGGACTGTTGGTTAATTTAGTCATGCCCGAACCGTCGGCATTCATTTTGTAGATATTTTGATCCTTGACAAATGCTACCTGCTGGCCGTCCGGTGAAATGTAAAATACCGATGAAATTTCTGTTTTAGCCGGTCGTCCTCCTAGTTCCCAATTCCGAACTAATTTACTTCCTTTAATACCCAAAGTGTCGCTCGTATAAAGTGATTGACTGCCGGGAGAATCTGAGGTAAAACCGTCGCAAGAACGGGCAAAAACAAGTTTTTGGCTGTTGGAAAACCAAACTATTTTAAAATTAGCTGCTTTGCAAGACTCCCCAGCAAACTGTTTAGTTAGCCCGGAACCGTCAGCCTTGACTGTATAAATGTCAGTGTCTCCGCTGACGAAAGCCAGCCGATAGCCATTGGGCGACCAAACTAGCCTGTAGCTAACATCTATATTGGGTGCAAGTTGGCGGCGGGCCCCGTTAGTATTGACCACAAATAAATTGTTTCTAACCTCGCTGTCGCGCCTCTGGAGGGCGGAAAACGCTAGAATCCTTGGTTTTTGGGCTGCGGGTGTTCCGGGGCTGTGAATGCTCAAAAACAAGCTGATTAAGAGTGTTAGTGAAAATAGGCCGATCGCACTTATCGGCCATAATTTATGGAAGCTGAAAAGTTGCAGAATTTGCAACAAGTTTTTCAGGGGCGGGCAAGATGCCCAACCCCTACTCCCCACACTCAACTTAAACTCTTGTGGAACGGGCATCTTGCCTGTTCCATATCGCAGCGGCAAATGCAAGTTAAAACGCATTTTATCGATTCCTCTGCTAATTTTTAAAGTGTTTGTCTGTCGATATGTCTCGACAGCCTCAAACTCTGTTTAATTCTACCAATAATTAGCTCGAACATTTTTTTGCGGGACGGATTCTTGCTGCTGGGCGGCATCCCTAACTCGCAACACATCAAGTTCAAGTCAGTTGCACTCATGGCCAACAATTTTTGCCTCACCTCTTCTTCATTACCCTTCTTAGCTTGTAAACGCAGTTCTTCATAAACTTCTAGAACATTTCCAGCCGATAAATTAGCAGGTTTATTAACATCAGCACCCCTGGGAATATCCGAAGTTTTTGAGCCAGCAGAAATCACTCCCCGCTTAACTTGAGTCTCAAGCCGGGTTAATTTTCGAGCAACGTCCCGCAAGATTTCCTTAAGTTCGCCAATTTCCTCAACTAACCCCCCGCTTTCTTGTTCGGAAGCAGCCAAAATTTCTTTTTTACTCATTTCAGATACTCCTCACACTCGCGCCATAGTTTTTCAAATTCTCTAACTAATTCTCGCGGCAGTTCTCCCTCATTAATCGCCCGTTTTAGCCCGACGCTTTCCCGAATCGTCGATTCTAAAAATCTAACTTCTATGTTATTATCTTTTGATATCTCATCGCAAAGTCTCTTTACTTCTCTCATGTAAAACTGAACTTCATTTGTCAGCAATCCGCCATAGGTTTTAGCTTTATTCATAAAGACTGCTATCTTGGGAAACGGATAAGGCTCAATCCGTTTCTGGAGCGAGTTTAAAACTAAACTCAATCCCCTAGAACCAAAATAATCGGGATTGACGGGAATTAATATTAAGTCGCAGCAAGAGAGTACGCTGTAGGTGAGGAGACTGAAGGAAGGCGAACAGTCAAAAAGCATCAAGTCGTATTTGGGGAGATTGGCAGAGTTGGCGATTTTGCCGATGAATCGGCGGATGAAGTCTTTAACACTTTTTCCCTCAAATCCATCGATATCTAACCAATACAATTCTTCAACTGAAGGGACAAAATGCAACTGTTCGTCAATCTGATAAATGGTGTCGAAACCAACAGGAAATTTAAAATTCTGTCCGGCTTTTTTAAAGACTTCTAGAGCGTCGTAAATTGTAAGTCTATGCTTGAGAGATTTTTCGTACCATTTACCAAACTTATCATCTAAATGACCTGTATTTTCGTTAAGTCCGATCGCCTCTGTGAGCGACATTTGCGGATCTAAGTCTAACATCAAGACTTCTAAGTCGGTTCCTTGGGATATAATATTTCCCAGACTCCAAGTGACGGTAGTCTTTCCGACACCGCCTTTGAAGTTGATTACGGCTATTGATTTTGGACTCATGGCTGGCTTTGTTTGGATTTTGCTCAATTTTTTATTAAAACATAACGATCGCCCAATTAGCGTTTGCTAAGTATTATTACTCGAATAATGGCGCTCGCCTTGAGTAGGCGATCGCCAGATTAACAGGGAGTCTCTTTTTAGAAAAGAACGTCAGGAAACTGGAAAACGTGACTAGCAATATTCCGCACCTTTGCTAATGGAACAGGTAATCCAGTTACACTGTAGCCTCGATTTGGTACTACTTTCTGCGGGAGTTCTGGGTGTTGCTGCGAAACTAACAATCTAAATTTACCCGGTTCGACGACCAATATCTCCTGTTGAGGAATGAAAAATATCCAGAGATCGGCTTGCGAAGTCCATCCCCAACAGGGACGGTTGCGATCGTCAGAATCTTCAAAAAACAAGTTTCCAGTTTGCTTGGCTTTTATATCAGTCTTGTACTCAGCAGTTGCGGTTGAACCGTTTGGGCGAATTAGTACGCGGTCAATACCTGCTTTCTGATACTGTGGCAAATCTGAGACATCCTCAATGCGATAGCCATGAATCTGCAACCACTTGTCTACGATCGCCTCTCCTGTCTTTCCTACTTTCTTTTGAGTTTGGAAGTCGTATTCCTGTTTTTGGGAAAGCGGGGGTAGTTGCTGGGATAATTTGGCTTCGTTGTGCTGATTGTTGTTGTACATGATTAATTCCGTCAGCTAAGTTTTGAGTAGTGAATCACTACATCCCTCAATAACCGGGCTCTTTTTCGTGCTGAACTAGGAAACGATTCGGGAGCAATTGAGGATTACACAGATGCGATATTGCTCAATCCTGATTGTGCACTTTTTCACAACAACCGGGGTATTATTTATTCTAAATTAGGTGATTCCCAACGAGCGCAGGCAGATCACAGCCAAGCAATTAAACTAAATCCTAGCTATGCTCAAGCCTACAATGACCGAGGTATTAATAATTTAGACATAGATAATGTGGAAGAGGCACTTAAAGATTTCACCCAAGCAATTAAACTAAATCCTGATAATGCCCTTGCTTGGAATAATCGAGGTGATGTCTACTTATTGAAATTAGACTATCTGCAAGGAGCGCTTGAAGATTACACCCAGGCAGCTAGGCTGAATCCCAATAATGCTAAGTAACCACACAAAATTAATTACATAAAGACTCCTTGCAAGGCTTGCGGTTTCAGTAGAAATATTGTGTAATTAATTCTGCACACCTACTTATAACCTTCTATAACCTGGGAGTTATTCACTCTAGGCTGGGGAACCAAGAGAAAGCGCTTGAGGATTTTACCAAGGCAATTCAGCTTGAAGGAGACTTTGCCCAAGCTTATCAAAACCGAGGTATTGTCCACTATGAATTGGGCTATTGCCAAAGAGCAGAGGAGGATTTTTTCAATGCTAAAAATTTATATCGTAGGCATGGAAAAGAAGAAAATTACCAAAAGTTACTTGATATAATAGAAGAACTTCAGCAAGAAGATTGAGAGCGATCGCATTTAGTAAAGGGATAAAAAGAGCGATCGCTACATTACTTAAAGCTTCAAATATACTATTCACTGTAATGATTCTTACAAGCTGCGATCGCAATTTCTTCATCCGTAACTTGGTAAACCAAACGATGTTCGTTATCAATGCGCCTCGACCAAAAACCACTTAACTCGTATTTCAGAGGTTCAGGTTTGCCCAATCCTTCAAAAGGCGATCGATCTATATCTTTAATCAATTCTACAATTTTGCGATAAATCTTTTTGTCTAATTTTGCCCATTCATTAAAATCTGCAAAAGCAGAAGATTCAAAAATAATTCTTCTACTCATTACAAATCCTGTAAATCGACTTCAACTAAATTTTGTCTGTCTTTAACATTTTCAATAGCTTTCAACAGTTTGTTTTTATTGATTTCAGATTTCAAAAGATATTCGGTTTCATCGCATTCTGAGACAATTATTTCAATCTCTTTATCTCCAAAAATCGCTTTGATTTGTTCTAAAAATTTACGATCTAGTTCGCTGGCTTTTAAACGATAAACTGTTGACATCGTTTTTACCTATTTTTGATTGCGTTAAAATGATTAATATTGTCTTTAAATACAGTAGTTTGAAGTTGACACTAAGGGCTGGCAATTTTGCCAGCCCTCAAATTGTTTTAGCGTTTCACCAACTTCTTAGAAACCTTCCGCAAGCGAATTGATTTCGGTGTTACTTCCACCAATTCATCCTGGCCGATGTATTCCAAAGCACGTTCCAAACTCATATCGACTGGTGCTTGCAATTGCGCCAATTCTTCACCGCCAGATGCGCGGTGGTTTGTCAACTGCTTCGACTTGCAAATATTCAGCTCCATGTCTTCATCTCGGTTGTTTTCTCCGATAATCATCCCTCTGTAAACCTTGGTTCCGGGGGTAATGAAAAATACGCCACGGTCTTCAGCATTTTTCAGTGAATAAGTAGTTGCAACTCCTTCTTCAAAGGAAATCAATACTCCGTTGCGACGGGCGATAATTTCTCCACCGAGGGGGCGATAGTCGAGGAAGCTGTGGTTCATAATTCCAGCGCCGCGAGTCAAGCGCATAAACTCGCCTCGGAACCCGATCAAGCCGCGGGCGGGGACTGAAAATTCGATTTGCGTGCGACCGGTGCTGCTGACGTGCATATCTTGCATTTCTGCTTTCCGCTGACCGAGGCGTTCGATGCAGCCGCCGACTGCTTCTTCGGGTACGTCTAACACCAAACATTCAAAGGGTTCGCAGGGACGACCGCCGACTTCGCGGAAGATTACTTGCGGCTGGGATACTTGAAATTCGTATCCTTCGCGGCGCATATTTTCGATCAGGATTCCGAGGTGGAGTTCGCCACGGCCGGATACGAGGAATTTGTCGGGAGATTCGGTTTCTTCGACGCGCAAGGCGACGTTGGTTTGGAGTTCTCGCATTAGCCGATCGCGAATTTGTCGCGATGTTACCAAACTACCTTCTTGACCGCAGAACGGCGAATCGTTCACAGAGAAAGTCATCTGCAAAGTTGGTTCGTCTACTTTGATTAAAGGCAGCGCTTGCGGGTCGTTGGGGCAGGTAATTGTCTCGCCAATATACGCATCAGCAAAACCAGCAACGGCGACAAGATTACCAGCAGAAGATTCTGGGATATCAATCCGCTTCAGGCCTTCAAAGCCCATCAATTTGGTAATTTTTGATTTGACAAGCGCGCCGCTTTCGGTGATTAAGACTGCTTGTTGACCGATTCTAATCGTGCCGTTGTGGATGCGGCCGATGACGATGCGACCGACGTATTCTGAGTAATCTAAGGTGGTTACTTGCAGTTGTAGTGGCTTGTTGGGGTCGCCTACGGGGGGTGGTACGTGGTCGAGGATTTCTTCAAAGAGGGGCTTCATATCTACCCCTTCGTCTTCGAGGTGTTTTTTGGCGTAACCGCTTAAGCCGGAACCGAAGAGATAGGGAAATTCGCACTGATCGTCGTCAGCACCTAGTTCAAGGAACAGATCCAAAACTTTATCGACGGCTTTGTGGGGGTCGGCTCGCTCGCGATCGATCTTATTCACAAAGACGATCGGGCGCAGTCCTTTTTCTAGGGCTTTTTTGAGCACGAACCGGGTTTGCGGCATCGGGCCTTCGTTGGCGTCTACGATCAGCAGACAGCCGTCAACCATGCCGAGAACTCGTTCGACTTCTCCGCCGAAGTCCGCGTGTCCGGGGGTATCGACGATGTTGATCAGGGTTTCTCCGTACCTGACAGCGGTGTTTTTGGAAAGGATGGTAATGCCACGTTCGCGCTCGATGTCGTTCGAGTCCATGACGCAATCTGGGATTTCTTCCCCTTCGCGGAAGATCCCGGACTGTCTGAGGAGAGCGTCCACAAGGGTGGTTTTGCCGTGATCGACGTGAGCAATGATGGCGACGTTGCGAATGGGAAGACTCATAATGCGTCTGGAACGTTAAACGGATCTAACTAAAGATTTCTTAATAATTGTAGCGCATGGAGTCAAGGGCCGATCGGTCGCGGCTGCCAGATTGGAGTGCGATCGTCGCTAGAATCAAGATTATGGAAGCGCAACCGAGAGAAATTGAGCGTTACACCACGCCTGACGGCAGAGTTTCTTTTGATCGGTGATCTTGAGTTGGCCCAGGTGAACAAGGTTGGATAGGGGGCGATCGCCGGTATTAAGATCAGGGTGCAAGTACGATCGACTTTATGGAAGTACAACCCAGAGATATTCAGCAGTATCAGATACCTGATGGCAAAATTCCTTTTTCGGAGTGGTTGGAATCTCTCCCTTGACTTTAAAGGCAAAGCCAAGATTGTTAAAAGGCTTGAGCGGGTTAGCGAAGGCAATCTGGGAGATTCTCGATCGCTGGGAGAGGGAGTCTGGGAATTTAGGATTGACTTTGGCCCGGGCTACCGCGTTTATTTTGGACAAATAGAAACAACTATAGTGCTTCTGCTGTGTGGCGGAGATAAAAGCACTCAAGAGCAAGATATTAGCACAGCTAAGAAATATTGGAGAGAATACAGGAGCTGAGAAAATGCCTAAAAGCGTACCTTACCATCCGTTAAAAATTAAATCTCTCAAAGACCCCTTATTTGCTGTGGCTTACCTCACAGAGATACTTGAGGAGGAAGAAGGAGATTTGGAATTAGGAATCATGCGAAAAGCACTTCGAGATGTATTTGAGGCTCTGGGCGAACCAAATATGTCTGCTGAAGAGGCTAAATTGCATTTGGAAAAATTAGATGTTTTGTTGTCGGGAGAAGGAAGTGCGACAATTTATGCTTTCGCAAGTTGGCTGAATGCTCTGGGATTGAAGTTAACTGTTGTGGTTGATGAAGGGGATAAACGGGAAGAGAAAGATTCTGTTGGTGGTGCTGAGTTGGCGGAAGTTGGTAATATTTGATGAGTCGCCCATTTCCCGAACATGGCTTTTGAAGTTTTTTTGATTTGAGGGTAGCACTATGTCAGAAACCGAACTAGATTTAGTATCAATAGCCACGAGAGTATTGCAGCTTGAAGAAGAGCAAGTTATTCTGAAAAAATATCTAGCCAAACTTAAGAGGCAGTTAGAGGCACAGGAACAGCGATTTAACGATCGCCCTGAACCGCAAATGCTAGAAAGTTTGACTGCTGAAATTGCGTCCCTGCAACAGCCGTGTGATTTGGGAAATGGCGATGTGTCTGTCATTGCTGAGCAGCCCATCGAGCTTGACACCGAGACAGAAAAGCCAAAGTCAGACTTTCAGTATCAGTTAGTATGCGATCGTCCCAACAGTCGCGCTGTGTTGATGGAAGCCCTATCACTAGCTCAAGAGCGGCTGATTATTGTTTGCCCTTGGCTCAATTGTAACAGCATTAATGATGAATTGCTGCCAAAATTTAGGGATTGCTTGAACCGAGGATGTTTGATAAATATTGGGTGGGGTTATCTGGGCGATCGGCAAAATATTGGCAAGGGATGGCGCTACAATGCTTTGGCAGATTTGCAAGAATTAGCCAGCGAATATCCCGATAAATTTTGTCTCTCTTTATTGGGAACTCACGAAAACTTTTTAGTCTGTGATTCTAGTTTTGCCATGTTGGGTAGCCATAATTTGCTGACTAACAACGACCAAAGTGCAGAAAAAGAAGTGGGAATTCGCACGACTGACTGCCAAATTGTCAAGCAATTAATTGAGCGATTTGAAAGCACCGAAGTATTAAATGAGGAGGAGATAGAAAGGCGGTTTGTAGCGAGTTCGGATTACTTGGATCGAGCAGATTATTTGGAAGGATTGGCGGCGGATGCTGAAGACATTGCTTTAGAGGATAGCTGTGAGGATGTGGAGGATGAGTCTGAGGAATGTCGAGAACCTGTTGTTAGTGTTGAGGAGTTTTTGCGGCGTTACAGTGAGGGAGAAAAGGATTTTACAGGGATTAATTTAGCTGGTGCTGACTTGAGCGGAAAACTTCTAACTTCTGGTGGTATTAATTTGAGTAATGCTAATTTGAATAAAGCCAAGTTGAAGGGAGCAAATTTGCAAAATGTAAATCTTAGGGGGGCAAATTTGAAGGGAGCAGATATGAGAGATGCTTTTTTTAAGAACACAAATTTTAGTCAGGCTAATTTATGCGGTGTTAACCTTTCTAAGGCTAATTTATCCAGCGCAAATCTGCATCAAGCAAACTTGGTAAATGCCAACCTTTCTCAGGCTAATTTAGTCAATGCCAATCTGAATCAAGCAAACTTAGCCAATGCTAACCTTTCTCAGGCTAATTTATCCAGCGCAAATCTGAATCAAGCAAACTTAGCCAATGCCCACTTTTCTCAGGCTAATTTATGCTCAGCTAAATTAGAAAAAGCCAATTTAAGGAAGGCAATTTTAAGAGGAGCGAACCTGGAGAATGCAAATTTCAGTGAGGCTGATTTGAATGGTGTAAACCTCAGCGGATCTCAAATCTGTCAAGATTACCCAACAAAATTCACAACTGCAAACCTGGCTGAAGCTAACTTAAGCGGGCTATGCTTGAGGGAAGCAGACATGAGAAATGCTGATTTGACGAATGCAAATCTGAGCAATACTGACCTGTTACAAGCAAATCTTGATGGAGCCAATCTCAAGGGAGTTCAGCTTCAAGGAGCGATTTGCAATCAAGCAACTTTATTTCCTGTTGATTTTGATCCTGTGAAAGCTGGTGCTTATTTACTTGCTCCTTATGTATCGCTGCAAAATGCCGATCTAACTGGTAGGGACTTGAGCAGGGTTAACTTGATGGGAGCCGATTTACAAGGAGCTAATTTGAAGTCGGCACAATTGAATAGTTCCGATTTGAGGGATGCGAATTTGAGTGGGGCCAAACTTCAGGGAGCAAACCTTTATTACACTAATTTGAGCCGAGCTAATTTAAGACAGGTTAACTTGAATGATGCAGAATTATCTGAGGCTGATTTAACCACAGCAGACTTAACCGAAGCTGATTTGCGGCAAGCATATTTAGATCTTGCAAAACTGCGTGGTGCTGACCTAATTTCAGCAGATCTCCGCGCAGCAAACTTAACAGAAGCAGACTTATCTGGCGCTAACTTAACGGGTGCAAAAATAGGGGGAGCAGACTTTCAAGATGCTACGCTGACTGGTGCAATTATGCCAGATGGCTCTACTCACGAATAAAATTAGTTAAGGGGTTTGCTAAACGAACTCTACTCAAAAAGCCTCAATACACTCTTTCATCAGACAATAAATGTTCCGCAGCAACTGCACCTGCAATTCTGACAACCCTTGCTTAATCTTACCTACTAATTTGCCCCAGTTGTAGAGTTCTTCCACACTACGAGACTGGCGAAATTTCCCCTCATAAAAATCTACCCAAAATATCGGTGCTTGATGTTGGCTGCTTCTCCAGCGTTTCCGCCACCGAATGCAATCTTGCAGCGTCGGCGGTTCGACTCCTAAAATTGGTGGCATATCTCCGTAGCTGACAAACCGACTGATCCCAACTCCCACAACGTGGATGACGTAAGCCCAGCAGCGAATGTCCCGAATCTGTTCGGGCTTGACTTTCAAGACTTTGGCAACTGCTTCTTTGGTGACAAAGCGAGCAAGTGGATTTATTTGCTTGGCTTCTGAGTTTTGTTTTGGTATCATGGTTGGTGACTCGGTGACTCCGACTTGTTTGGGGTGACTGCGACTTGTTTGGGGTGAATCCGACTTGATTTTGGGTGAATCCGACTTTTTGTTGGTGAATCCTACTTTTTGTTGGTGAATGCCAAATTGTCGGTCATTAGAATAAATAGCTGTTCGCTCTTCAGTTTTCGAGGCCGGGGGGCGATCGCTATTTATGATGTAAATATTTTAAGACCAATACTGGCCTGTAGTCAAGAATGGGATTGATTAAGTTGCGGATTCGAGAGCTGGCTGCCGAGAAGGGTTGGACTTTGACAGAGGTTTCTGAGCGATCGGGAGTTCACTACAGCACGCTTAAGAATTATGCTCGTTCGCCCGGGTTAGCAACCGTTGACGTTACTCATTTGCAAAAATTAGCTCGAACTTTTGACCTGTTGATTGAAGATTTGTTTGATGTTGTGGAAGATTAGGCCCCGTCCTGCGGTTGCGGTGGTCGGCGCTTTCAATCTCATATATGCTATAGGTGAAATTTCACCCTAATGTCAAGAGGCGAATTGGTTAAATTGCGGATCAGAGAGTTTGCTGCTAGGGAAGGCTGGACGCTGAAGGAAGTAGCCGATCGCTCTGGAGTATCCTACAATACTGTTAAAAGTTATGCCCGATCGCCCGGTATGGCAATGGCTGACATCAGTGCTCTGCTAAAATTGGCCCGGACGTTTGATGTGTCGATCGAAGAATTGTTGGATTTTGTCGAACAGTAACAAATTACACTTAAAATAAACCAGCGCTACCAGCGCCAACCAGTTCGACCTCGCAGGGACGATCGACTGTGGGCCCAAGCAACAGATGCGAGAGTTGGCGGATGGGACAGGGCGAAGTGTGAAAGAGATGATATATTCTCAGCGCGAATTGTAGCTGTTCGATCGCCCATATCGGTCTACAATTTGTAACGTTGAGCCTTATTGAAGTGCAGGAGTGGAGCTGGCTTGGATAACGCTAGTCTGTCAAGAAAACCCCCGCAAGCCTCGGAGCTTGTCGCCGACGAAATTCCAGAAGCAGTGCGAGATCACCCATACCCAGAAGCAGGGCAGAGTCAGTCTAAGAAAAAAGGGCTGATTTGGAAACTGCTAGGGTTGGCCGCCTTAGCCTTTGGGGTCAGCATCTGGCTGCACCTCAACTTTAACTTGTTCCCAGCCACCAGTCAGGCAGAGCAAACTCAACAAGACTCAGCGCCCACCAGTTCCGCGTCTCCGTCTGTCGCGAGTCCAGCTACCACCTCCAAAGCCACCGCCCCCGGCATCCCAGAAAACCTGCTGGGACACTTGCCGTACCCAGAAGCACCAGCAAAAGACTTGGTAAGCGTCACCTCCGACGGTAGCGTCAAACTCCGCACCTCAGCAGCAGCAAAATATCAGGAAATGGTCAACGCCGCAGCGGCATCAGGCATCTATTTCGCTCCCATATCCGGCTTTCGCTCCCTGCAAGACCAACAGCACGTATTTTTTGACGTGAAAGCCGAACGCAGGCAAAACGCCAGCAAGCGAGCCGAAGTCAGCGCCCCACCAGGTTACAGCGAACACCACACCGGTTATGCGATCGACATCGGCGACGGCAGCGCCCCGGAACACAACCTCAGCCCCAGTTTTGAAAATACCGAAGCATTCAAGTGGTTAGAAGCCAACGCCGTCGCCTTCAGCTTTGAAATGTCCTTCCCCAAAAACAATCGCCAAGGCGTCAGTTACGAGCCTTGGCATTGGCGGTTTGTGGGCGACAAGCAAAGCCTCGAAACTTTCTACAAAGCTCATTCCATGAAAAAGTAGAGGGAAGAAGGAAGAGGGAAGAAGGAAGAAGGAAGAAGGAAGAGGGAAGAAGGAAGAAGGAAGAGGGAAGAAGGAAGATTTTCCACATCTCCCACAGCCCCACTCTCCCACTCTCCCACAGCCCCACTCTCCCACTCCCCCACTCCTCCACTCCCCCACTCCTCCACTCCCCCACTCCTCCACTCCCCCACTCCCCCTCACTCCGTTGAGCCAAACTCGTGATTGCAATCTATCCAGGCAGCTTTGACCCCATTACCTTCGGTCACGCAGACATTATCGAGCGGGGATCTAAACTGTTCGATCGGGTAATTGTTACCGTAGTCAGAAACCCCAGCAAAACCCCTCTGTTCACCGTAGAGGAACGGATCGAGCAGATCCTGCGCTCTACCCAACACTTGCCAAATGTAGAAGTAGACAGTTTTGAGGGTTTGACAGTAAACTATGCTAAGATTCGACAAGCCAAAGTGCTGCTGCGGGGGCTCCGGGTATTAACAGATTTTGAAATGGAACTCCAGATGGCCCACACCAATAAAACCCTTCTGGGTGAAATTGAAACAGTTTTTTTGGCAACTTCTAACGAGTACAGCTTTTTAAGTAGTAGTGTAGTTAAAGAAATAGCCAAGTTTGGTGGCTCCGTAGATCATCTTGTTCCGAAACACGTCGCCCTAGATATTTACAAATGTTACGCCAGCAGGAACCAACTCGCATCGAACCCGATAGTACCGGACGCGGCACTGAGAACGAATCACCTCAGAACACAGCCACCTTCGGAGATCCCACCCGAACCGCAGGAGTAGACATCCAGCGGGAATTGAATCGGCTTGAGGAAATTGTTCTCGACAGCCCGCGAATTCCTATGACCAGACGCACTCTGGTGGATGAAGAACAGTTGCTCGATCAGTTAGACTTGGTGAGGCTAAATTTGCCGATCGCCTTTCAGGAAGCCGAGACGATCATCCGGCACAAGGACGACTTGCTTCAAGAGGCGGAACTTTACGCTCAGGAAGTGATAGAAGCAGCAGAACAGCGAGCTGCAGAAATTTTAAACGATATGGGGCTGCTTCAGCAGGCGAAGATAGAGGCAGATCAGTTGCGGCAGCAAGTTTTGCTCGACTGCGAGGCAATTCAGCAGGCGACGCTGGCGGAAGTCGAACAAATTCGCTACCAGGCTCAAGAGGAATTGGAAGAGATGAGAGTCAGGGCGATGGCTGAATGCGAGGAAATTCAAAACGGAGCCGATGATTATGCTGACCAAGTGCTCGATAATATCGAGCACAAGTTGAGCGATATGCTGCGCGTGATCCGCAACGGGCGCGAGCAGTTGGATAGTGTTTCTGCGTCGCACATCCATCACAACAACGGTTAGCCAACAGTGAACTCATTGCTTGAACATTTCTAAAAGTCTACCTAATTTAGGTAGATTTTTTTTCGCAATAGTCTCTATAGTCTTTATTCCTCAGTCCCAGCACTGGGTGACTTATTTTTTGCAGAGATAAGTTTTGTGAAGATCGGAGCAAATATAACCTTTTATGCTATTGTACTCCTCATACCAAATCCGGCTTAAAGACCCCCTTTATCTCTTAGTCCCCCTTTGCTGGGACGAAAGTTTGACTCTATGCAGCGGTTTCAACCGCCGAATGATAAAAGGTGTAGCAAACGGGGATTTGGTATCAGACAAAAAATTCCTAACTTGATTCAAATTTTGACAATCTAATTGTTACCATGCAAAAAGTTTCTAATCGGTTCGCTGAATTTGATTTGATCCGAGCTTTAGCCATCGTCAGTGTTGTGATTACTCATGCTGGGTTCTTTACATTTCGCGATCGCAGAATTCTATTTGTCGCGATCGATACATTTCAACTATTTTGCGTACCTGCATTTTTACTGTTGAGCGGTTTTTTTCTCACCAACAAACTGGAAAATCAAAATAATCCCGCACTGGTAGTCAAAAAAAGACTGTCCAAAATTATACCCCCTTATCTGTTTTGGTCAGTAGCTTTGTACATCTTAAATAATTTGGGAGAACTCCAAAAATTTGATTTACTTTCATTACTCAGAGATATCTTGACGGGTTCAGTGATGCCTCCCTATTACTTCATCGTTGTGATTATTCAATGCTACGGCTGGTGGTGGCTTCTCGTGAAATTAAGATTTTTAGAACCCAGAAAAGTTTTGGCTTTGGGCTTAGCAATTCAAGCAATTTTTACAATCTTCTTCTACTTAACCGCTTTCCAATACATATCAATACCTCTACCTTTGATGGAGCGCTGGATTTTTAGTTGGATTTTGCCATTTTCAACAGGTCTATTTTTGGGTAGCTCGTATGACAAAATTCAACCCGTTCTTGAACGTAAAAAAATGCCAATTTTAGGGACAACGATTCTTTTTTATCTAGCTAGCATTTGGGAATATTACCTGAAAAGTGGAGTTAATTCGGAGACATGGTTTCTCCGATCGTTTTTTAAAATATCTTCTCAAGGATACGCAATTTTCTTCGTATTATCGATCCTCGCATTTTCTAAGAGTATCGCACTTCCCAGTAGAGTATCTGGGTTAGTCAAAATATTGGCTGCTTACTCATTCCCTATATATCTCCTGGATGCGACAGTAGTGAAATATGTGTTGTTACTGTTTTATAAGTTTATTGACCCGGTAAATCCCCTGCTGAAGCTCGGCTTTTTAGTTACGGGGACTTTGTTAGGTTGTTGGGCGATTATTTATCTGTTGGAAAAAGTTTTGCCCAAAAATTACAGGTCGTACATTTTGGGAATTTAATCAAATTTTGTGTTTCAGCGGATGTCTTCATAAAACTGCTGGAGATACCTTGGGGAAACGCCAAAACCCCACAAAAAACCAATCGCAAGATAGATCGCAATTGCTTTAAATTCGCCCCAATTCGCCACTCGCCGATCGCTACTTTCCACTACCCGATTGACTAACTTAAGTCTCCCCCGTCGCACTAACTTCAAACACAAATCCGCTTCCTCCATAATTGGCAGCGCAGCATCGAAACCCTCGCATTCCCAAAAATCGGTACGGCGACAAAAAATAACTTGGTCGCCAAACAGCAGGCGCAATCCTTGGAAAAATAAATGAGGTCGAAATAACAGCGGCGCGTAATAAGTTTTCAGGTAATTGTGGAGAGAAAAACCCCATCTAGTTTGCTGCGAACCAGCCATAAGGGAGATAAACCCGCCGCCGGAAATTTCGGCATCGGACAATGTTTTCTGGATGACTGCTACAATGTCGTCGGGAACTAAAGTATCGGCGTGGAGAAAGCACAGAATTTCACCGGTGGCGACTTGAGCACCTAAGTTCATTTGCACGGAACGTCCGGCTGTACTGCTAGAAATAACGCGGGTGGCGGCGGAAAGTGCGATCGCCACTGTTTCGTCTTGACTGCCGCCGTCTACCACCAACACTTCCCAAGCGGGAGGATTAAGGATGCTGAGTTGGCGGAGGGTGCGTTCCAGACAAGTCGCTTCGTTGAGGGCTGGGATGATAATAGAAACGCGATCCATCTGGTTGAAATTTATGCCAGAGATATTATAATAAAAAACTGTGGCGATTCACAACTAACGATAAAATAGAACTTACGCGCGCGGATTCAGAAACCCGGTGTCTGCCTGCGAACTCGTCACGAAACCTCAGAATTTTAACAAAAATTAGGTTTATGGGCGTCCTAGAAAATCAAGCCAAAGTGAAATCGCCATCTATATTTTCCACTAAGCAGGACTGAGAAAATGGTGCAGAAAACAGAAGTAAAAAATGATTTAGAATTTTACGACGAAAATGCTGATAATTGGTGGGACGAAAATGCTAAAATTTATGCCTTATACCATCTAAACAAACCCAGATTTGAGTTTTTCGACAGACACGCGACTAATTGGCAAGGGCTGAAAACCTTAGATGTCGGGTGCGGGGGCGGCTTTTCTTGCGAGTTTATGGCCCAGAGAGGTGCTATTGTTTCTGGAATAGATCGATCGGAGAAATGTATTGTAGCTGCTCAAAATCACGCAGTTACCAGCGGTTTTGAGATTGACTACAGGCAAGGTTTTGCCGAAAATATGCCCTACGAAGACAATACCTTTGATGTTGTAATTTGCGTGGATGTTTTAGAACACGTTGCAGATTACAAACAAGTTGTGTCAGAGGTTCACAGAATTCTCAAGCCCGGAGGAATGTTCTTTTTCGATACCATCAACCGAACTTTTTCCTCGCAAGTGGTGATGATTGGCCTGATGGAAAATATTTTGCAAGAAATTAGGCGGGGGGTTCACGATTGGGAAAAGTTTATTACCCCGGAGGAACTGTCTGCGGTAATGCGAGATACGGGTTTTGGGAATATTGAAATTAAAGGTTTTGATATGTTTGGAGAAATGGGTTCTGTTTTAGCCCAGATGCACGGTTTTTGGGGGAATTTTACACGCGGAAAGCAGTTGTTTCCTTCCGGGGCAGTTTTCAAACAAGCGGCTCAACTTTTAACAGTTAATTTCGCTAACTATATTGATTACAAAAAGTCTGGGTTGTTTAAAATCCAAATCAATGAGGATACGTCGATTATGTATGTTGGCGTAGGCGCGAAGAATTAGTCGGTTGATTGTTGATTGTTGATTGTTGACAATCAAGCATCCAGGATACCCGCCACGTGATTCATCCGTCCAGAAATAAAAAACCTGTATCTGATGAAACTTGCCCCCCGGATTTATCTCGCGCAAGTCAATGCTTCAATTCTAAAATCTAAAATCTAAAATCTAAAATCGATTGACTGTTGTCATTAGGGGCGAGTTTGAGACGGATTTGGGCGATCGACAAATCCGGCTCAAACCCGCCTCTATTGCATTTTTTAGGGTACGCACGCAGCGGTACACCTTATCCTGTTGAGTGCAATACACATATTCCGTAGGCACGGTGCTGTATCCTTACTATATTGCGGGCAATTGAGAATTGCTATTTTGGCGAGCGTGCTACAAATGTAATTTAAAGAATTAATTGCAAATAATTACTAACTATTTTTTAAGTTAAGCCCTTGCGTCGCGCTGTCTTAGCGTCCACAAACACCGCTCCGTGTGAATTTGGGGCTGCTTGTGCTGAGTGTAAACCTAGTATGACAGCATTATGTAACAAATCTTAATGCTTTACTCTTGAAAATTTATCTAAATTGCATGGTACTTATTGAATATTAATTGCAATAAGTGCCGGAAGTTAACAGTACCTGGAGGTCAATCACCGTGACAGCAGCAATAGTTTCCGCATCCGCCGATCGAATCAGCGACGGACAACCCGCCGACAGCCAAAAACTGATGAGTTTGAGTAAAAATTCCGAAATACCTGACCTCGATAACTCCAAAGATGTAACCCTCGCCGTCTTAGAAGGAGGGGGAACTCTCACGGTGTGGGATCGAACAGTCACTTTAAAACCCGGAGTATTTGTGTTTGTACCCGCAGGCATCCCGCGCAGTCTAAAAGTACAAACGACGCTGAATCTGTTACTAATTGACTGCGAAGCAGACCCCGACATGAGCGAGTCAGCTTGGTTGATGAATTTTCAAATTTAACCCAATGAAAAAACAGTGTCCTTGCTGTCTTGACTCCCTGATTTCTCAGGTGCGCCACAATCGCGTCTACTGTTTTTGCATGAATTGCAGGCAGGAAATGCCAAATCCTGACTCAAAAAAAAGAAATCTCAAACCCTGTCAACTTTTACCTTCGGAGTAACAATGTCGAAATCAATTGGTCTTTTCTACGGAACTACAACTGGCAAAACTGAGTCTGTGGCTGAAATGATTCGGGATGAATTTGGTGGCGATATCGTGACTTTGCACGAGATAGGCAGCATTGAAAATGATGATTTTGCTGAATACGAATGTCTGATTATCGCCTGTCCAACCTGGAATATCGGCGAACTGCAAAGCGACTGGGAAGGCTTTTTCCCAGAACTTGATGATATTGATTTTAGCGGCAAAAAGGTGGCTTATTTGGGAACTGGCGACCAAGATGGCTACCCGGATAATTTTATGGATGCAATGGGCATTCTGGCTGAAAAAATTTCGGAACAGGGCGGCGAAACAGTCGGTTATTGGTCGGTAGAGGGCTATGATTTTAATGAATCTAAAGCTGTAGTTAATGGCAAGTTTATCGGTCTTGCTATTGATGAAGACAACCAATCCGATCTGACGGAATCGCGGATAAAATCTTGGGTAGCTCAACTCAAGAAAGAATTCAGTTTATAGACTTGACGGTAGGGCGGGTTTTGTAATGAGATGATGCAGGAAAATCTGAATAACGCACTCAACCCGCCCCAAAAATTTAGCAGATAAATTATGATGGTTAATCACTTGATATCCAACTTAAAATAGATGAAATTTAGTTCAGATGACGTGCTTTGGTTAAGTGTAAGTCCGAGTTTACAATTTTTCGATCGCTGGCTGCTTTCTTACTTAAATGATTCTGTACCAGTGCAAATATGGGAATACCAACAAACTGAAGATGAAGCTTGCTCTTTAGATATAGCTGTTGAACTTTTGCACGATTTTTTAACATTGCGCGATCGCCCAATTCATCTAATAGGTCACAGTACCAGCGGATTAGTTGGTTTAATGTATGCGCGCCGCTATCCTCACAAAGTAAGTTCTTTGGGGCTTTTATCTGTCGGTTTGCCATCTGCTATTAATTGGCAAGCAGATTACTATACATATCTTTCAGCTTTTCCCTGGAGCCGCAAACAAGTTTTGAATCAAATCGTTGGCGATATGCTGGGATGCCAAAATCAAATTATCAATCAAAAATTCATATCATATTTTGAAGATGACTTAGCCTGTTCTCCTTGTCCTCACTCCTTATTTAGGATTAGTAATCCCCGCGAGCAAGGTGTAGAAGTACCTTTGTTAATATGCAGCAGCAAAACTGATTTTCTGGTATCTCCTGTTGTCATGCGTCGCTGGTCGAAATTTCTTAAAAAAGGCGATCGGCTTTGGGAATGTCAAGACGGCAGGCATTTTTTTCACCACTTCTATCCAGAACAAGTAGGTGAAGAAATACTTAATTTTTGGCTATCTCTACACAGCCGCCAAGCAATTTTAAATTGGAGGAAAAATTTTTAGGTTGGGATTGCTATTCTTTGTTAAATGTAGATTAAATAGGAATTATTGGGAACGATTATCAAATATTTTAACATCAGGTTAACAAACTCAGCCTTAGCCGGGGCCGAGGGATACTTAGTATCGATCGAATTTTAAGGTATTGCTCGCCCCAACTCCTCAAATAGCGATCGAGCAAGCATATATACTTAAATGTTAGGGCGGACAGAGTGGCATCGCCCCTACCGATTCACAATTTATCAAGAATTATGCCAGCAAGTTTTCTGCCAAAATCGATCGCACAACTCACAGAATCTACCTCAATTGCCTTAGCCCAAAGCATTCAACGCGAGGCAATTACAACTCCCCTCAGCCAGCAGCCAATTGCCACAACCTACGTGCGCCAAGGCAGCGGCAACACACCAATTTTGCTAATTCACGGCTTCGACAGTTCCTTGTTTGAATTCCGCCGCCTGTTGCCGCTGCTAGCTGCCGAAAATGAAACTTGGGCGGTTGATTTGTTGGGTTTCGGGTTTACAGAAAGAGCGACAGGTTTGGCATTCAGCGCGAGGGCAATTGAAAGTCACCTTTACTATTTTTGGAAAACGCTAATTTCGCAGCCTGTAATCTTAGTCGGTGCTTCAATGGGAGGTGCAGCAGCAATTGATTTCACTCTCAATTATCCCGAAACTGTCAAACAATTAGTGTTAATAGATAGCGCAGGTTTTGCCATCAGTTCTAATAAGGGAAAATTTTTAATTCCTCCTTTAGGATATCTGGCAACTTCATTTTTACGCAATCCCAAAATTCGCCAGCGAATTAGTGTCAATGCTTATTTCGATAAAAATTTGGCTTCTCTAGACGCTCAAACTTGTGCTGCTTTACACTTGGAAATGCCCAACTGGAATCAAGCTTTAATTGCGTTTACCAAAAGCGGCGGTTACGGTGGTTTTGGGGAAAAATTATCGCAAATTCAGCAGCAGACGCTGATTTTGTGGGGAAAACAAGACCGGATTTTGGGGACGGCGGATGCGGAAAAGTTTGCCAGGGCGATCGCAAATTCTCAACTAATTTGGATACCCGACTGCGGGCACGTTCCCCACTTAGAAAAGCCACAAACTACCGCGCAGCATATTTTAGAATTCATCACAAAAAGCGGACTCACGCAAAAAAATTAAACCTAGGGTGCGCTGTGGCGCACCTTACATACAGCACTTCCGGGTGTTATGAGGTACAATAAGAATAGATTAAAAAAATACACCAATGAAAGCATATTCAGTAGAT
>NZ_JAUBTR010000166.1:0-2797 GCF_036705045.1 Microcoleus sp. BR0-C5 | reverse complement strand
TCGCGTACGCGGGTGAGGAGTTAGAGAAATAGAAGTAATTAATTCCGTTGCAGCGTCGTTGACTGCTTCCTCTACCCGCCTGATGAATTCCTCGCTATCTATGGCTTCCAAGATTTCTCGGATGTCTCCCGCATCTGGAATATCTGGGTAAATGACACGCGGGTCAACAACCACGCAAGGGAATTGGACGTGCCGGGCAACCAGCCAAACTTCTTGACCCTTCTTGATACCTGCGTCATCGTTATCGCGCAACACTGCAACACTGACGTTTTTGCCTGTCGCTTGCAGAGTTTCGATTATTACCTGAATTTCGGGATGGCTCCAATTGGAACCTTGCGGTGTTAGTCCTGCAAGACTGATACTTCTGGCACGGTCTACGTTGTCTTCCCCTTCAAGCATCAAAACGAGAACGGGTTCGCCGTCTGGTAGTGCTTCTAGTAGTTCGACAACTTCATCAATCCGATATGCTGGCCAGCAAGTATCGCCCTTGCTCCAAACTTCCTTGCCGCTAGGGTCTATGTGAATTTGGCGGCAAGTTTTGTCGCGTCCCTTTGGTTTACTTGCATCGGGCCAATCAAACCGCAAAACCTTTTGAGTGTCGCTGTAGGCGTAGGTGATTTGTGTGGCACTGTCTGGAACGCCTTTGGGAACGTATTTGGGTTGTTCGGTGCAAGGTGGTTTTCCGGGTGCGGGTAATCTCAGAAGTTTCGCGCCGATCGGAACTGGTACGGGTCGGTATTCTTTCTTTTTGGCTCTTGGCTTCGATGCCTGTGGTTTACTTGCCTGTTGCTTGAGATTTTCTTCCTCACACTCTGCTAAAAATTCAGCCAGTGGTCGGATAGCTTCCCGAATATCAGCGGTCGAGCAAGCGTTCGTCCAGCATTGGTACTTGCCGTTCTTGGAGTTAATTCCTAAACTGTGACCCTCGCAAACAGGGCAAATGTAGTAATTTTTGGCTTTACCTGGTTCCAGTTTGTCGAGATGGTCGCGGATATCAAATTTTTTGGGGGTGCTTGAAGTTTGCCCGTTGTTCGAGTTATTATTGGAGGACATGATGATTTTACTTTTGAGTAAGTCAGCAATGAAGCCGTTCTTGCAGTCGCCAAAACTTAAAGAGAGCGGTTTTTTGCTGTGTGTATAGTTTTAAGCCATTAGAAAATATAGGCGACTGGCTTTAGTCGCCTATCCTTGATTGCCGTTTGAGGGTAGACAGAAATATTGTGGCAGGGAGCTCCGGCTATCAGTGGCGTCGTTATCAATCCCATTGCCTATGATTCTCTTTACTTCCCTTGTTCGCCACAAACCTTGGTTCTATTATTTGGGAGAATCACTTGCACTTATTTTAGCAGTGGATGCAAAACGGGATATGTATCGCAACCACAGGAAACCCTACGGGTTTCCGATATTCTACATACGTGCTGGAACTAACTTTCTTGAGCATCCTCAACTAAGCGCTTATACTCAGCCTCGGCAGCCTTATACTTTGGTGAACCTCCCTTGCTAACTCCCCAAATTTCAAGGATGATTTTCGCTTTGCCCCATCCCTTAGCCTTAAGTTGCAGCGCTCGTTCGGCGCGTTCGTTTCCGAGCCGTTCAGAGTCGTTCTCAGCTAGTTGTTTTTGGGCGATCGGTTCTGATGCTTCCTCCCCGTCGTAAGTCAGTGCTAGCAGCCGTTCTAGCTGTTCGCGCGGGTTCAGGATTTGTTCTGCCTCCTGCTGTCTTTGGTGCTGTGAAATGTAAGCGCTTGTCGAGATTTCATCAATCACATCGGCGGTGATAGCCCGCTCTTTAATTGCCTCAATCTCCCCTTGCTCAGACAGTTTGCGGGCGATGTTGCCAGCCGACACTGCACAAGCAATCGCAGCGCATAGACTCACCCCTTGCAACGCCTTGTGACTGTCTAGCTTTTTGTCTAGTGCTGCTAGTGGAACCAACCACAACACGACAGAGGACGCACTCAATACAAACAGTTTTAGCTGCATAGAAACACTCCCAAACCAATCAACAGCATCGCTAAACCGCCAATTAAAAGCGCTTGTAAATCAGCCACTGAAATCTTAATCAACTTGCTCAGAGAGTAGTCAAGCAACCAACTCAGCCCCCAAGCGATTGCAATTGCTGCTAACAGAAATAAAACGGCTTTCATTGCCATCGGATGCAGACTCGCTATCCACCCCAGAAGGGAGAAAGCGACGCACCCGGCAACGAAGTAATTTGCCAGATACATCGCTTTCATTTAGTTAGTCCCTCCCGTGAGTTGGGCTTTAATCGCATCAATGCGAGTACGGGCATCGCTGTCAGCCTTATCAATCCCTAAACCCAGTCGGGCATAACCGGGCCGCAGACTGTGCAAGTGCTTAGCTAGTCGAGTGTCCGAGCGCTTTTTACCCAGTTCATTATCGGCGACAACACCTTCGTATTTGCGGTGATGACGGTGAACTTTAGCATCGGCTTCTTCAACTTTTGCCAGTGCTTCATAGGCGCGTTTAGACTGTTTTGCGCCGTCGGTTTTTTCCTTTGCCAAGTCCTTCACTGAATCTGCTTCTTCCTTGGTAAAGTAACGCGGTGCTGGCACAACGGGAACACTACGGATACTGGAAAAGTTACCAGGATTTAGCGGTGTGATAACGCTTGCGTCAGTGCTTGCTAAAACCTTAGACTTGTCAATTGCGTGTCCGCCGTCGTTGCTGGCAGTAAGTTTTCCAGCATCTGAATTGCCACCAAATAGGCGTAGTTGTAAGCTCATAATTTTGTCCCGATTTGAATGTTGATGCGAACTGGGGAGGGAAATAAATTC
>NZ_JAUBTR010000080.1:0-30264 GCF_036705045.1 Microcoleus sp. BR0-C5 | reverse complement strand
CTAAGGCAGTTCCTACTAAGTCAGGAAGCTTTAAACTAATAGATAATTCTCGTGCTTCTTTCGGGGTCATGGATTTTGCAAGTTGACTACCGCAATGTCTATGTTACAATTATAACTAAAACTTAAATAACTCTTAAAATATGACCAAAACTATTAATGCCAAAAACCTAACATTAGCAGAAGTACACCGTCTGTTCGGCTTTCAAAAGCAGTACACGAACTCATTTACCTCTCTGTTATCCCTTGAAGATATAACAGAACACGAACAGCAGGAACTTATACAAATTAGGGATGATTTCGATGACTACATTTCAACGGATCGAGTTTCTGAAGGACTGGTAAAAGCTCTGACTACCTTTCCCTTAATGCGATTGGCTGGCTTCTACCGCCGCCCGATTAAAATTAGTTTAGAACAAGACATCGCCGAAATTAGCATTGAAGATGAAGATACTATCATTAAAGGACGGTTTGATATCTTGGCTGTCAACAGGATAAAACCTATCAGAAGCGATACATATTTTTGGGTTTTGGTGATTGAAAGTAAAAATTCTGGAATCAACGCATTGATGGGTTTATCCCAATTGCTAACCTATGCTTATCAAAATTTAAAGTATCAAGACACAATCTGGGGCTTGACAACAAACGGAATGCACTATCAGTTCGTCAATATTCAGGGGGGCAATAACCCAACCTATCAGCTATTGCCTTTGCTAAACCTGATGGAGCCCGAACCTTCAATTTTGTTGCTGCAAGTTTTAAAAGCTATTTGTAAGCTATAAAAAAAGAGGCAGAGAAAATTCCCCGCCTCCAATCTGCAATGACTGTTAACCTAAAGGTTAGATTAGCCAGCCAATACTTTTTAGTAGCCTCTGGTGTTAGGCTTGTGGACGATGAAGCTGAGCACTTGGCATTGCTTCACGTTGTCAAAACCCATGACGCGGATGTAGCACGTCGGATTTTCTTGGCGGCAAGATTGAATTTCAGCCATGATTTCTTGGACGCTGCGAGCACCAAACAAAGGCAACTTCCACAAAGTCCAGTAGCGCATTTCAGCAGCAGAGGTTTCATTGAATTCTACGCCGGGAATGTAGCCTTGATCTAGGATGTACTGGAGTTGCTTGGCAATTTGCGCGTCTGTCAGCGGGGGCAAATAGGACAGAGTTTCGTAACGACGCTCTTTAGGTAAAGTCTTCATTTTTTGTATCTCTAAGGTGTGTGTTCGATCGCACTTGTCGATCTATTAACTCGACAAATTATCCAGATTCGGTTCAGAATCTATTGATGTTTCAGGATTACTGATAGAAACAGACCAATTAAGTTGCGTAGTTCGCTCTAAATGCTGGCGTCTGTGTTCCATATTCGCCTGTTGAATGCCAGTACAAACCATTTCTGGCAAAAATTCCGTCACATCGTGAGCCAGATACTCTCGCACAGTCATGATCCGAAAGCCTAAATCTTGATTTTCCAAAAGCAACTCTTGAATATAAGCTTCTCCATCTTGGATTTTGCCCTTAGTGGAAAAGTCATTCAACCAGATTGCCAGAGGAGGATTGGTTTCGCTCAACTGAGCGACCACAACCCGCACGGATTGATAGGTTAGGTAACTTGCCAGCACCTTAGCGGTGTCTTTCGCAACTTGTTTGAGATCCATTTTTGACCCCAGCTCCCTCAAATTTTAGATTTTGGATTTTAGATTTTGGATGCAAACTTACAAGTAAATCTTCTTCAAAGATAAAGACTTCCCAGCAAGTTTGCGACCTAAAACCTAAAATCTCAAACCCAAAATCATCAAACGGTATCCATTGCCTCGAACTCAAACTTGATTTCTTTCCAGAGTTCGCAAGCAACAGCCAGTTCAGGGCTCCACTTACAAGCTTCGCGAATAATGTCTCCGCCTTCACGCATCAAGTTGCGGCCTTCGTTACGAGCTTGGACGCAAGCTTCCAAAGCAACGCGGTTAGCAGTTGCACCAGGTGCGTTACCCCAAGGGTGGCCCAAGGTGCCGCCGCCGAACTGCAAGCAGGAGTCGTCGCCGAAGATTTCCACCAAAGCAGGCATGTGCCAGATGTGGATACCACCAGAAGCAACCGGCATGACACCGGGCATGGAGGCCCAATCTTGGGTGAAGTAAATACCGCGGCTGCGGTCTTCTTCGATGTGGTCTTCGCGCATCAAGTCTACGAAGCCCATCGTGATGCCTTTTTCGCCTTCGAGTTTGCCCACAACTGTACCGGAGTGCAGGTGGTCACCGCCGGACATCCGCAAGCACTTGGCAAGCACGCGGAAGTGGATACCGTGGTTTTTTTGACGATCGATCACGGCGTGCATAGCGCGGTGAATGTGCAGCAAAATACCGTTGCGGCGGCACCATTTAGCCAAGGTGGTGTTTGCAGTGAAACCACCTGTCAGGTAGTCGTGCATGATGATGGGGGTTTTGATTTCCTTAGCGAACTCAGCCCGCTCCATCATTTCTTCGCAGGTAGGGGCAGTTACGTTGAGGTAGTGACCCTTGACTTCGCCAGTTTCTGCTTGGGCTTTTTCAATAGCTTCTTGAACGAACAAGAAACGATCGCGCCAACGCATGAACGGTTGCGAGTTGATGTTTTCGTCGTCTTTGGTGAAGTCCAAACCGCCGCGTAGAACTTCGTAAACGGCACGGCCGTAGTTCTTAGCAGACAGACCCAATTTGGGCTTAATGGTACAGCCCAGCAAAGGACGACCGTACTTGTTCAATTTGTCCCGCTCAACGGTAATACCGTGAGGAGGGCCTTGGAAGGTTTTCAGGTAAGCAATGGGAATCCGCAAGTCTTCCAACCGCAGAGCGCGCAGGGCTTTGAAACCGAACACGTTACCGACCAAAGAGGTCAGCAAGTTGGTGACGGAACCTTCTTCAAACAAATCCAAAGGATAAGCGATGAAGCAGATGTATTGGTTGTCTTCGCCGGGAACTGGTTCGATGTCGTAGCAGCGACCCTTGTAGCGGTCGAGGTCGGTCAGGAGGTCAGTCCAAACTGTCGTCCAAGTACCAGTCGAAGATTCAGCAGCCACAGCAGCGCCTGCTTCTTCTGGGGGAACTCCCGGCTGCGGTGTGACGCGGAAGGCAGCCAAAATATCTGTATCTTTCGGCGTGTAGTCCGGCGTGTAATACGTTAGTTTATAGTCTTGAACTCCGGCTTTATACCCAGCCTTTGATTGAGTTTGGGTTTGCGCGTAAGCCATATCTCGCTTCCTAGTATTCGCTTAATTTTTTTGCCCGATCGCAGGCTGTTAAAAATATATCAACAAAGTGTCACTCTCCAATTTTAATATTCTTTTAATCATCATAAGTATTGTTTATTTTGCTTTACATTCCGAAAATATTTGTAACATATCTTAGGAAATTCCCGTGGCGAAGGATGCAGGAGGAAAGGCTGGGGATCGCAGAGTGGGGGGGGATTTTGAGCGAGCGAAAGATATTGTGCAGCAAGCGGAACAGGGGATTAATACGGTTTATGTAAAGAATTTAATACTGAAAAATCAGAATTGGTAAGGAGTAATCGGCAAGGGGGAAGTAGTTAGAAATACCTAAAGTTGTGGATTGCAGTTGAGATCGATCTCAACTGCAATCCAGTCTGCAATCTAAAATCCAAAATCCAAAATCTAAAATCTAAAATCGACTGACTCCAAGACCGCCAACTCAAAAATCGACAGCATAGCACATAATATGGACAGGACTGGTGCTATCAAACCAAATCCGTCGTTACAGCCATTTAACCTCGCTGAAAACCGGGTTTCTGCGTTAGCAGCGCGTAAGTCTACTATGGATATTAGCCCCATTTTTACTCTGGTTGTGCCTCACCCCCCTTCAAAAGCCGTTCACTGCATCAATCCAGATTGCCCAAGGCCCTACCCTCAGACTTGGGGCAACAATTTTTGTCATAGTTGCGGGGCTCCGCTGCGACTAAAAAATCGCTACGTGCCTCTAGAAGGCCTCGGTTCTGGGGGTTTTGCAGCAATTTTTACAGTTTGGGACACAGAAACTCAAACCGAGCGCGTCCTGAAAGTATTGCTCGAAACTTCCCCGAAAGCGCTGAAACTGTTCGAGCAAGAAGCTTGGGTTTTGGCACTTTTGCGGCACCCTGGCGTCCCTAGAGTCGAGCCTGACGGTTATTTTCACGTCCAAACGCAAAATTTTGCAGGCGGGGATGGAAATCCGGCGGCGAAGCGGCTGCCTTGTTTGGTAATGGAAAAGATTCACGGCAAAACTTTAGAAGAGGTTCTCGACGAGCACCCCCAAGGATGTCCGCAGGAATGGGTGTTTAGTTGGCTGAGTCAAGCTGTGGAAATTTTAGAGGAGTTGCACAGGTGTCAGATTATTCACCGCGACATTAAACCCTCAAATTTGATGCTGCGAGACCCGGAATCGCCCCAAGTTTTGCTAAGCAAGGGTTTGGGCGGACTACAATTGGTGACGATCGACTTTGGGGGAGTTAAACAGATGGGCGGTGTCGAATCCGTGGGGAAAGATTCTCGGAGTTCGACGCGGTTGATTTCGCCTGGGTACAGTCCCCCGGAACAAATTGTGGGCGGCGGTGTGGTGCCGGCAACGGATTTTTATGCGCTGGGGCGGACTTGCATTCACTTGCTGACGGGGAAGTATCCGGCGGAAATTGAAGATCCGATGACGGGAGAGTTGCGGTGGCGCCACATTGTATCTGTGAGTCCGGCTTTGGCGAATTTGTTGGACGATATGGTGCGATCGAATGTGCAACAGCGTCCGGCGACTGCAGCCGATGTTCGGGCGCGTTTGCAGGAGATTTATTCCAGGAGTAAGGGCAAAATCGCGATCGCCCCAATGGGTCAAGCTATTGTAGAATTCTGCCGGCAAGTAGTGGTTGCGGGGGCGCAAAAAACTGTCAGCCTGACTGGTGTTGTGTTCGGCGCGATCGCCCAAATCGTGGTAGCTTCTCTCGATACCGGCTGGGAAATGGTGCTGGGTGCGGTTGGTGGAAGTGCGGGGGCGATCGGCGGTTTGGTTTTGGGTTATGCTTCGCCTATTGGCCCGGAAATTGCCAGTTTTCTGAATGAAGGTTTGCACCAATTAATTCCTAACATGACTTTCGCTGTCGGGCCAGAAGTGCTGCTGTTTGGGTTGGCGGGGTTCGGAACTGCGATCGGTTTGACGGATGCGGGGAGTTTTCGCCAGCAAAAACAGTATTGGCTGTCTGGATTGATGGGAGCTCAGGGCTATTTGTTGGCGGGTTTGTGTTGGATGGAAGCAACAGCTTCTAGTGGTGTGCAGGGGGTTATTTTGGGAGCTTTTGCGATCGCCTCTTTGACTGTGGGAATGGGTTTGCGGAGCCATCAATTAGTTCACGCTTTGGTTGTGGCTGTTTTCTCTACGGGAATGTTTCTGTTGCTGAATGCTTGGAACATTTTTCCGGGGAGTTTCTTTGGGATTTTGTCACTGTCTAACGTTCCCTTCGGCTGGCTGCAAGTTTGGGGTTCAATTGTGTTTTTTGGTTTGTTGGGAAGTGCGATCGGGCTTTGTTTGGGAGTGAGTCATTATTTAGTTGTGCCCGTGCTCAGGTGGTTGGGATGGCGGTAGAAATTAACACCAAATCACTATGCTAATCGAGTCGTTATTAATTAAGTCTGTCTCAAGATTGTCAATGGTTGGTGCTCTGGCGATCGCCCTTGTCCTCAGCAGCCCCAATCTAGCCAAAGCCGAATCGCGAGATCGAGCCGTTGATAGATTAACCGATTTCTTGTTCTACAGGGTTAATCCTCAGTTAAACAATCGCAAACTCCAAGCGGGCGATCGCGAATATAGCAATCAATGGCGGAGATTGCGCGAAGCGATCGATCCGCGAGTCAAGTCGGTACAAGAAGTCTGTTTTAGGCCAGCCCCAGAAGAGACAGGATGGGAATTCACGACAATTAACGGCGAAACCTACGAGCAAACCTACGATTTACTTGCAGATACAATTTTTTATAGCCGCCATCCTCAACGAACCGGACAGCCAATTCCCAAAAGCGATCGGATCGGCATTAGTGAATGGTCAGCAATTCGACGCGAAATGTATATTTCCAATTGTGGACTGTGAGACTCGATCGCCTTACAGCGCAGCATTTATCGAAGATAACTCCTAGAGTAGAGGTCATCTCTACACAACTCTGTAAAAAGAAAGGTTTTAAACCGATGACTATGAAAAGTTGGATATGCGATCGCACTCTTATTACAACCATAATTATTGCACCATTGATGGGACTAATCGTCATTGGATATACAAGTTTTGCCGATGCGGCCCCACAGCAACAATTTCCCAGCATAAATAGTGCAAACATCGAGCCAAAAAGTAAAAAAAATTACCTGAATAATCCCGAAAAGAATTCAACAATCGAGGCTTTAAATAAAAAAGTTCAAGTCAGCATTGAAAATTCTGTAAAGGTCCCTGAAAAAATACCTATTCAACAAGGTATGCCATACAAAGAGGCGCGTCAAATCCTGATTCAACAACGGTGGCAGCCCAGCTTACAGGGTCAACCTAACCTCAGAAATCGTTCTGTTAAAGAGCTATTTGATTTGGGGTATAAAGAGATTAAGGATTGTTCTGGTACAGGAGAGGGGCCTTGTCGTTTTGAGTTTATCAATCAACAAGGAGAACTGCTAGTTATAGTCGCTACGACAAGAGGTGCTGAAAATACAAAACGTTTTGTGAGGAATTGGTGGATTGAGAAAAATACAAATAGCAATCAACAAAAATTGTCATCCAACATAATTCAAGAAGGTCGTTATTGGTTGGGAGGTACGGATCAGGGTTTAGAGGTCAAGGGAAAACAATATCGATATTATGACGAGTCTAATATCGAGCGACCATGGCAACCTCTCTCTGAGCTACAATATATCAAAAAAGGCGTTGTGTTTGATGGAAAAAGTTATTGGTGTTTATCTAGTCTCGCACCTAAAACGGGAGGTATTTCTTGTTCTAAAGATGGATGGCAACAAAAGATTTATCACCAGCTATATCGGGGAGATTGATAATTTTTATTGGGTTTAATCGTGGTAATTAAATCACTTTCAATTAATAAGTCAAAATCGAAGTTTTTAGGGGTGTGTGCGTTAGCTATAGCCCTTGTACTCGGTGGTTCCAATCTAGACAGTGCTACAGCGCGCGATTATGAATCACGAACTCAAGCTGTGGATAGGTTTACGGATTGGTTTTTTTATAGAGTCAATCCTCAATTAGGAGGTCGCAAATTGCGATCGGACGATTCTTCTGCCTACATCCGCGAATGGAATGCTATTCGCAATACAGTCGATCGAGAAATGATTACTACACAAGGAGATTGCGTCGGTGATGCTTTCTGGGACTTCGATTATCGTTCTCATGGGCGATCGCTAGATCGGATTGCAGATACAATTTGGGAGATCCGCGATCCATCGGGTGACAAAACTCGTGCAGATGTTTCTAAACAAGAATGGCAGAATCTTCGTCAATCAATAATTAGAGAGCATTTTTGCTATTAAGTTGCCATATTTGTCAACCCAATTTAAACAATAATGAACAACAGCGCTTTTAGTTACAAATATTGTTAAAATGTAAAATAGGCAACCTCGATTGTAGATCATTTAGTCGAAAGACAACGAAAACATTCTCTAGCAAAACAAAAGGATAAAAAAATGGGCCGAGTCACCGCAACAATAACCGTCACCAACGAAGTAGACAAGATGCTAGCAGAAAGAGGGTTCATCCCCGCGCAAATACGCTGTATCACCATCGATAACGTCTTAGTCGATACGGGCGCAACTCGACTCTGCTTACCAGCAGATATTATCGCTCAGTTAGGTTTAACTTTAGTTGGTGAAATCCAAGGAAATACTGCAATAGGATCTAGACAATTTCGTCTGTTCAAAAATGTTGGTCTTGCCGTAGCTGGACGAGAAGGCAGGTATGATTGTGTAGAAATTCCCGCAGGAGAAGAACCTTTACTGGGCTTAATTCCCCTCGAAGATTTGGGTTTAGAACCGGACTTGAAAAATCAGCGGTTGATTGTTTTGCCGGCGGAGGGAAACCAAAGTTATATTCGCGTGTAAAATCTAAATTATTAACGTTAAATGCTGGCTATACCTACATTAGAGCTTACTTGTCTCTGATTCATTGTTTAAAATCCCGATCGATCGCAAAATTTGATAGTTTTTTGTTATTATGGGAAATAGTAGTTGACTCAAATAGGTGACTCAACGTAATGAACATATCCTTAACTCCCGAACTAGAGCAGTTTGTTCAGTCAACAGTAAACAACGGTAGATACTCATCAGCTTCTGAAGTGGTATGGGCTGCGTTACGATTGCTAGAACAACGAGAAATGGAACGCTTGGTGCGTTTAGAGGAACTCCGCAAGGAAATAATGATTGGAATTGAAGCTTCCGATCGCGGAGAGGTTTTTGATGGTGAAGAAGTGTTAAGAGAACTGCGTGAGGAGATTCAGCAAGCCGATGAGGGTGAAAAATGAGTCGATACACTTTGAGTGCCCCTGCCAAGCAAGATTTAAGGGAACTCACGAACTATCTGTTGCTGTTTAGCGCCAATGCAGCCAACCATTTTGTTAATGTTTTTCAGGAAAAATTTCGTTTATTAGCAGATTTTCCAGAAATGGGGCGCAGTCGTGAGGAATTAGCACCGTCTCTACGCAGTTTCCCTGTAGATAAATATGTAATTTTTTACCGGTTATTAAAAATGGTATCCAAATTGAAAGGGTGTTGAGTGGTTATAGAGACTTTGAGGATGTTTTTGTAGAAGACAGATAATATTATATTTTTGCACTAAAATGTCAGTCACTACTCATCAATTAATTCACTGGAAACAACAAGGGCGGTCAATTGTTGCCCTGACAGCTTATGATTATGCGATCGCCCAACTCATCGATCAAGCAGGCGTAGATATCATCCTAGTCGGCGATTCCCTCGCCATGACAGTCTTAGGCTACGACACAACCCTACCCCTAACCCTCGATGAAATGCTGCACCACGCTAAAGCTGTGCGCCGTGGAGTTAAACAAGGATTAATTGTGGTCGATTTGCCGTTTTTGACTTACCAAGAAAGTCCCCAGCAAGCCATGCACTCGGCGGGGAGAGTTTTGAAAGAAACCGGCGCTCAAGCTGTAAAATTGGAAGGTGGATATCCAGCAATGGCCGCCACAGTTTCCCAGCTAACATCCGCCGGAATTCCGGTAATGGGACACGTCGGTTTAACTCCGCAGTCGGTACACCAACTCGGTTATAAAAAACAAGGAAAAACGGCCCAAGCAGCCGATCGCATCATAGCAGAGTCGATCGCACTTCAAGAAGCAGGTGCCTTTGCGATCGTCTTAGAACACATTCCCGCAGACTTAGCCGCTCAAATTACCCAAAAATTAACTATTCCGACAATTGGTATCGGCGCGGGGCCGCACTGCGACGGCCAAGTTTTAGTTACTTCCGATTTGTTAGGACTTTCTGAAAAACAGCCACCTTTTGCGAAAGCTTACGCCAATTTGCGAGAAACAATTACCCAAGCTGTGAAAGATTATTCCCTTGAAGTTAGAGAAGGCAAATTTCCAGAATAGGTTCTTAGTGAGGACTTTCCTCTTTAAAAAGGAGGACTAAAATCCTCACTACAAACCTAATTTACACTTTCGGCTGGCCCTCTTCCTCTTTATCCTTCTCAACAGCTTCATCCTCAGATTGACTGATGCCATCCTTAAAACTACGCAAGGTTTTGCCCAAAGCATTTCCCAACTCAGGAATCTTCTTGGGGCCGAAAATTAGTATGGCAACCACCGCAATAATGCCCATTTCGGGCAATCCCAGACCAAACATACAAAATCTCCTGTAAAACTTGCTCGATCGTAAGTCAATCTACTGATATTGTTAAAGTATCTACCTTTTTTCCTGCATCCTGCAACAGTAGAATCAAGTTTTATTAAGCTATCCCCCGATAAATAGGAATGTTAGAAATATCCCAGCCTTCTCTGCGCGACCAACAGCACCATCTCATCCGCGATTTAGCAGACCGGATGGAAGCAGTATGGCACCGCTATCTCGACCTCGAACCCTACCACCTGCCCGCTGAGTTGGGATACGTAGAAGGCCGCTTGGAAGGAGAAAAACTGATCATTGAAAACCGCTGCTATCAAACGCCCCAGTTCCGCAAAATACACCTCGAACTCGCTAAAGTCGGGCCGGTACTTGACATTCTGCACTGCGTGATGTTTCCCAGGCCGAATTATGCTTTGCCGATGTTCGGTACGGATATAGTAGCAGGCAAAGGTCAAGTTAGCGCCGCGATCGCAGACCTTTCTCCCCTCAATCGAGATCGAACTTTGTCGGAAACCTACCGAACCCAACTGGGAATTTTGCCGATTAAGCAATTTTCTTGTCCGCGCCAAATTCCCGAATGGGGGGATATTTTCTCAGAATTTTGCCTGTTTGTGCGGCCAGAGTCGATCGAAGAAAACAGTCGGTTTTTGGATATTGTTGAATCCTACGTTGAAATTCACTGCAAACAGGCAGTCGCTTCCGAACCAGTCTCTGCCGCCGAAGCATCGGAAATTCTCGACGCTCAAATTTACTACTGCACCCAGCAGCAGCAAAACGACAAAACCCGCCGCGTACTCGAAAAAGCTTTCGGTCAAGATTGGGCAGAACATTACATGACCGAGGTGCTTTTTGATATCCCTAAATAGCTGAAATTGGTTTACAATACTTCACAGTGGGTGAAAAAAACTTAATCAGGAAATCACCTACTTTATAAGTCATGGGAAAGGAATCACGGCTCAAGGATAAATCATTTTTAAAACCCCCTGGCCGAGGAATCATCGGTTTAGCGATCGCCGCCACTGTCTTTACCACAGGAGTCGGTTTTTGGCAAGTATCTCAAATTAAAAAAGCCGAAGAGTTAAAGGCGGCGGCTGCAACAGCGGCTGCAACTTCCGTCGCTACCCGCACAAGCGTTACCGCTTTGGGTAGGTTGACTCCCCAGGGGGAAGTTATCAAATTGTCGGCCCCTTCGGCGTCGGAGGGAGCAAGAATTGAACAGTTGCAGGTGGAAGAGGGCGATCGAGTCAGTCAAGGACAAATCATAGCAGTTCTCGATACGCGCGATCGGCTCCAAGCAATCCTCCAACAAGCTGACAAAGAAGTCAAAGTCAAACAAGCAGAATTAGCGAAAATTCAAGCAGGCGCAAAAACAGGCGTTGTCGGCGCCGGGAAAGCAGAAGTTGCCAAGTTTCAAGTTCAACGTCAAAGAGAAACCGAAGGCGAAGCAGCGAATGTCGCCCGCTTAGAAGCTCAACTGCGAAGAGAAACCGAAGCTGAACAAGCTAACGTCGCCAAATTCGAGGCACAATTGCAAAGAGAAACCGAAGCCGAACAAGCTAATCTTGCCAAATTTGAGGCACAACTAGAAAGAGAAACAGAGGTGCAGCAATCCAAATTGGCTAGGTTAGAAGCTCAATTGCGCGGCGAAATAGCCTCTCAAAACGCTACAGTTGATCGGCTAAAAGCCGAATTGAAAAACGCCGAAGCCGAGCAACAACGCAATAAAGAACTTTCCGAAACAGGCGCAATTTCTGCTTCCGCCTACGACACCAAACGTTTAGCAGTAGAGACGGCTCGGCAGAGAGTCAGAGAAGCTGAAGCCATATTAGAAAAAACAGTGCAAACACTGCAAGAGCAAATAGTCGAAACTAAAGCCACAGTCAAACAAACAGTAGAAACAGGCAAGCAGGAAATCAATCAATCCAGAGCCAATCTCCGACGCAAGTTAGAAACAGGTAGGCAGGAAATTAACCAAGCCAGAGCCACCTTAAATCAAAAGATAGAAACTGGTAGAGAACAAATTAATCAAGCCGAAGCAATACTCAAACAAAAAGCAGAAACCGGCCAAGAAGAAATCAATCAAGCCAAAGCAAATCTCGACCAAATAGCCGAAGTCCGTCCCGAAGACGTGCAAGCAGCCCAAGCCGCCGTAGAAAGTGCGATCGCCACCAAACAAAAAGCTCAAGTAGACTTAAACTTAAGTTACGTCAAAGCACCCGTATCCGGCTACATCCTCAAAGTTCACAGCCGACAAGGAGAAGCTGTCAACACTCAAGACGGCATCGTAGAACTAGGCGGCACCGACCAAATGTATGCCGTAGCAGAAGTTTACGAAACCGACATCGCCAAAGTGCGAAACGGCCAGCGCGCTACCGTCAGCAGCCCGGTTTTTGCAGGCACTTTGGAAGGGACAGTCGCTCGCATCGGCAAACAAATCAGCAAAAAAGATGTCCTTAATACAGACCCGGCAGCCGACACCGACGCGAGAGTTATCGAAGTAAGAATTCGCCTCAATCCAGAATCTAGCAAGAAAGTTGCAGCCCTAACAAACTTGCAGGTTGAAGTCAAAATAGATATCTAAATAATAGTATTTTAAAATCAAAATCCCTTGTTTTTGCTTGTTTTTTTCTTCCTTCTTCCTTCTTCCTTCTTCCTTAATTAGATATGGCAAAAATACCACTAGCTTGGGCACAGTTAACCCGCGAAAAAATGCGCTTAGCCGTCGCACTAGCCGGCATAGGCTTCGCCGACTTGCTAATGTTTATGCAGTTCGGGTTTAGAGACGCGCTATTTGAAAGCTCCATCACCTTTCACTCACAGTTAAAAGGGGATATTTTTATCACCAGCACCCAGTCTACGGCTTTAATAGCCATGAAAAGTTTTCCCCAGCGTCGCTTGTATCAAGCTTTGAGTTTTGACGGCGTTACAGCAATTAGTCCCGTATATTTAGGCTTTGGGTTGTGGAAAAACCCCGATCCCAACCAGCGCAATACCCGCCAATTGATGGTAATCGGTTTTGACCCCGCTCATCCCATCTTTGATATGCCTGAAATCCAAAATAATTTGGACAAAATCAAAATTTCCGATGTGGTTTTATTTGACCAAGCTTCCCGGCCGGAGTTTGGGCCAGTAGCAGAATATTTCAAACAGGGAAAAGTTGTTGAAACTGAAGTTGACAATCGCCGCGTTAGGGTAGATGGTTTATTTACTATAGGGGCCTCTTTCGGTGCCGACGGAAATCTTGTCACCAGCGATTTGAACTTTATGCGGATTTTTTCGACGCGGAGAACAAGAGGTTTAATCGATATAGGTATTGTTCACTTGCAGCCGGGAACAGATGTTAAGGCTGTTGTTGATAAAATGAGGGCAACTTTGCCGAATGATGTGAGAATTTCTTCTAAAGAAGAGTTTGTAGATTTTGAAAAAAAATATTGGCAGGAAAGTACCTCAATCGGATTTGTTTTCACTCTCGGCGCGGCAATGGGATTTATCGTTGGGATAGTGATTGTTTATCAAATTCTTTATACTGATGTTACCGATCATTTACCCGAATACGCTACGCTAAAGGCGATGGGATATAAGGACATTTACTTTTTGGGTGTGGTGTTTCAAGAGGCTTTGATTTTGGCAATTCTTGGTTATTTGCCAGGGTTTGGGGTTTCTCTGGTGCTGTACAATTTAGGGAGAAGTGCTACGAGTTTGCCGATGTACATGACTTTGGCGAAAGCTATGACTGTTTTTATTATGACAGTTGTTATGTGTTCTGTGTCGGGGGCGATCGCAGTTAGGAAGTTGCAGGCGGCTGACCCGGCAGATATTTTTTAACGAAGGAGGTTCGGCAACGAAAAAAAGCAACTGGGTTTTTCATCGATAATTTGATATCCTCAATTCTTTTCTCCATAAGGAATTGGATAGCTGTGCCGATCGAACGCTATGCTGTAGAAGAGTATCCGTCTCGCTCTCGATCGCACTCTCCCTCGGTTCTACGCTATGACCCAAAGCCTCAACCCCACAGCGTTGCCTCCCGCCTTTCCCGACCACACCCAACTTCCCGAATCTGACGGCACGTTTGTGAAAAACTTTCAAGAACATCCTCAGAGCATTTTACTCACCGACTCCCTAGAAATTACACTGCAAAATCTGCATCCCGACGGAGAGTATGCGATCGGGCAAGATTGTGGCATCTACTGGCGCGAAACCGAGCCTCCCGAACGCGGAGCCGAAGCCCCTGACTGGTTCTATGTCCCCAACGTTCCACCTCAATTAGACGGGCAATATCGGCGTTCCTACGTGCTGTGGCGCGAGTATATTGCGCCGTTGATTGCGATCGAATTTGCTAGCGGTGATGGTTCTGAAGAACTCGACAATACTCCCTTATCTGCTTTACCATCTGGCGGAAACCAGAAACCGGGAAAGTTTTGGGTATATGAGCGGATTATCAGAATTCCCTACTACGCTATTTACAAGATTCAAACCAATGAATTAGAAGTCTACAATTGCGTGAATACTAGATATCGGCGCTTGGAGCCGAACGATCGCGGACATTACCCGATCGACCTGATGGGTGTAGAGTTGGGTGTGTGGTCGGGTAGCTATCAAAATCAAACACAACAGTGGTTGCGCTGGTGGGATAGCGACGGAAATTTGTTGCTGACCGGGAGCGAGCGAGCTAGATTGGAGAGCCTCCACGCCGCACAGGAACGCCAACGAGCTGAAGCTGAGAGTCAACGGGCCGATCGCGAACGAGAACAAAAAGAGCGATTGGCGGCTTATTTGCGATCGCAGGGAATCGATCCCGACCTCATTTGAGTCTTGGCTGTTGCTTTATTTTGTGAGGATAGGGAAAAGGGGGCGATCGAATATTCGAGGCTCTTCCTGTCCCATCGACAATCTTCAATGCGAAAATCAAAAATCGAATGAACGCTACACCAGTTATTTCAATTAAAAATCTCAATCATTCCTTCGGCGAAGGACAACTTCGCAAACAGACCTTATTTGATATCAACCTAGAAATTTATCCGGGCGAAATCGTGCTGATGACTGGGCCTTCAGGGTCGGGTAAAACAACATTATTAACCTTGATTGGAGCTTTGCGATCGATCCAAGAAGGTAGTCTGAAAATTCTCGACCAAGAATTGCGGGGAACGCCGAAAAATAAATTAGTTAAAGTCCGCCGCGACATCGGCTATATTTTCCAAGCTCACAACTTGCTCAAATGCTTGACAGCTAGGCAAAATGTGCAAATGTCTTTAGAACTGCACAATCATCTTTCTCCCCAAGAAACTAATGATAAAATAGAGGGAATGCTGCAAGCTGTAGGCTTAGGAGAAAGAATAGATTATTACCCAGACAGTCTTTCTGGCGGACAGAAACAAAGAGTTGCGATCGCCCGCGCATTAGTCAGCCAGCCAAAATTAGTATTAGCAGACGAACCCACAGCAGCACTAGACAGTAAATCAGGTCGAGATGTGGTAGAAATTATGCGAGGTTTGGCCAAAGAACAGCACTGCACTATTTTGCTTGTCACCCATGACAACCGCATTTTAGACATAGCCGATCGCATTATTCACATGGAAGACGGCTACCTCGCACAAGATACATCAACATCGGCTGCCACAGGCGTTCTTTCGGGAAAATAATATTAATCCACCTCAACTTATTTCCGAGAACCGGGACGCTTTCCTCCTACTTTAGCTGGACTTTTTGTTGCACCTTTGGCTGGACTTTTAGAACTACTTTTGCCACTTTTTTGACCTTTAGCTCCTGTCAACTGGCTCTCAAGGTCATTTGCAGGTCTGCCGGCAGGCGTTCTCGTAGTCCTAAAGGTAACATTCACCCCTTCATTCGACTGTTCCAACACCAACATCGGCGTCGGCTTGGCTTTTTGATCCCACTCAATATGAACGATGCGACCTTGAATTGTTGGCTGCCAACTGTCGTGGTCGTCTGAAGGACTCAGATAAGTTTCCAAACAGTCAATAATTTGATTAATTGTCGCTGATGTTGCCTGAGTCGGCAGTTTCATTAGCTTAATTTGAATCCGAAACAGCACTCGCTTTTCTATTTTTACTGCCGGATCGCCAGTTTCGTATTCGATATCAAACATCGAATCTACTTGCCTGCCGCTGCCGGCATTCCCGTTTTTATCTCCCACTGCACCCTGAGTCGGACGCAGGGCAATACTAATTTTCTCTTTGACTTTTACCTTAATCTGGTTCACAATGGCAAAGTGAAAGACTTCTTCCGCCATCCGCATTCTCAGGTAGTCTAAATTAAAGTCTCGCGAGTGGATAAGGTCGGGATTCTTTTCCATCTTTGACATGGTTTCCAGAGCCATTTTGTATTTTTTCTGGAGTTCTCGATTTCTAAACTCTTCAAATTTGAGCTTTTTACTCAAATCGTCGAGTTTTAGCTTGGTAAACACCGCTAAACCGATAAGCAATAACAACAGTAATCCCGCCCCTCCTATTAAGAGTTGGTCTGAGGACGGATGTCCGGGTTTAGCCTGTTTAGGTTTGGGAGAGGCTACTGCCAACCTTGGTTCTACAAGGATTATTTGGGTTGACATGGGCTTTTAAAGGGTAAAATTTGACGCTATATTTATACAGGACTCCAGAGTAGAGCTGGTAGTGCAACTGGATCAACCAACATTGACATTATTCCACCATCATCTTGGTACAACTGGATTTCTGCAACTGGAACACGCACCCTCTAATTAATACTTTATCTTTAACTGCAAGCAGCTTCCCGAAATATCGGAAAATCCCGCGCTGGCACTGGCCAATAGAAATGGTGAATTGTCTGTAATATATTATACCAATATAGCTAAAAAAATGTTTATTCGGCGGTCTCCATTTCTAGAAAAATAAAAAGAAATACACATAAATTAATAGTAACTCTGGGATCCAGCAGCGGAAAACATCCAGGAGAACAGCCGATCGCCCGGACGATCGAGGGGCGGACGTTAGGATGGTGCTAATTCCTACTGTTGGCTCACTCCCGCCGTGCAAGCCCACCGGGAGGCTTGCTGTGAAAGTCGAGCTGTGGTGCGATCGAATAACGTCTCCTTAGCTAAGATTACAGCTAATACCACCAATATTCGATCGTGACTTACGAACCCCTGCACCACAAATATCGCCCTCAGACATTTGCCGAATTAGTCGGTCAAGAGGCGATCGCCCAAACCCTCACCAGCGCCATCCTACAAGAGCGCATAGCACCAGCATATCTATTCACCGGCCCCAGAGGCACCGGTAAAACCTCTAGTGCCAGAATTTTCGCCAAATCTCTCAACTGTATTTCTACGGTTACCCCCACCCCGACCCCCTGCGGCAAATGCAACGTTTGCCAAGAAATTGCCCGAGGTTCGACACTAGATGTCATCGAAATCGACGCCGCCAGCAACACCGGAGTAGATAACATTCGGGATTTGATCGAACGAGCTCAATTTTCCCCCGTACAATGCCGCTATAAAGTATATGTAATCGACGAGTGTTTGAGCGGGGATTCTCAGGTAAAAACTAGCGAAGGTCTGATGCGGATCGACAATCCCAACATCAAAGGAAAACAAGTTCTCAGCTATAACGAAACTTCAGAAGTTTGGGAATTTAAAAAAGTTTTGAGGTGGTTAGACCAAGGGGAAAAACAAACACTGGTGATTAAAACCGCCAACCGAGAAATCAGATGTACTGGCAATCATCCAATCAGGACAGAACTGGGATGGATACGAGCAAAAGACGTAAAAGAAGGAGTGAAGATACTATCCCCTGTGAATGTGGGTGCGGCACCGTCATTCACAAAATTGGAACAGATGGACGCTTGCGGAGATTTGCCAGAGGACATCAATTTTACGGGAATACCTACGGACAAAAATCCTACGACTTGGCCTCTATTCTCGAACAGGCTCAAGCCATCCAACCTCTCTGTGCGTGTGGCTGCGGAGAACAACTCGAAATACCAGACTTTTTACAAAAAAAAGGCAAAGGGATTAAGAGTATTCAGTCTCATTGGCAGCGACATCCGTATAAAAAAGGACATGGACTTTGGGATGCAAGAACGGAAAAGTTCTTGGCAAATGCCGAAGTTTTGCAACCAGAAACACTCGGACTCATCTACGGAACATTACTTGGAGACGGTTTTATCACCTACCCAAATAAATATAGCCGATTTCCAAGATTGGGCTGGACACACGGAGAAAAGCAGCGGGAATGGTTGGAATACAAAGCTTCTTGCCTTTCGACACTGCGACAAAAGTTACGAGTTACACCTAACCGAGGATACGGAAATATATCAGTCTGTTGCCACACAGTCTGCCACCCCCAACTTAGAGATGTCTTTGACGCTGTTAAACCCAACGGAAACCGAAAATACGTCACAATGGATTGGCTCGATCGCGTCACAGCAGAAGGACTTGCTTGGTGGTACATGGATGATGGCTCGCTCAGCATTTCCCCAGAAGGAAGTCCCAGCATCCAAATTCATACAGAAGGATATTCTAGGGCAGAAAATCAACTCCTTGCCAATTGGCTTACAGGTTTGGGATACCCAACAACAACTAAATTTTACACAAGGTCTAACACCTGTAAAACCTACGACTACATACACATGGGTGCTGAAACCAGTAGAAAATGGGTATCAGACTTTAAAAAGTATTCAATCCCTTCAATGGATTACAAGTTTGGAGACAGTCGAATCTGTAAAAGTCGCTGGGGTCGAGAGAGTTTATGATATTGAAGTAGAAGACAACCACAATTTTGTCGCTAACGGTCTTCTGGTTCATAATTGCCATATGCTAAGCACCCAGGCATTCAACTCTCTACTCAAAACCCTAGAAGAACCGCCCGATCGCGTTGTATTCGTCCTCGCAACAACCGACCCACAAAGAGTCTTACCAACTATTATTTCTCGTTGCCAAAAGTTCGACTTCCGCCGCATCCCCCTCGATGCAATGATTGCTCATTTGCACAAGATTGCTCAATTAGAAAATATTAATATTGCCAGCGATGCAGTACAAATGGTTGCTCAAATCGCCCAAGGAGGTCTGCGAGATGCCGAAAGTTTGCTCGACCAACTAAGCTTATTTCAGGGTGAAGTAACAGTCGAAAAAGTTTGGGATTTAGTCGGTGCAGTCCCCGAAAATGACTTAATGGAGTTGCTGCAAGCTATTGATACAGATAACGCTACAGCACTAATAGACATGACCCGCCACCTCATGGATCGCGGTCGGGAACCGCTAATCGTGCTGCAAAGTCTCGCGAGCTTTTACCGAGATTTGCTCATAGCCAAATCTGCCCCGAAACGGTCAGATTTAGTAGCTTTAACATCTGCAACTTGGGAAAAATTGGCGGATTTTGCCCGCCATTGGGATGCGGAGTTGATTTTGGCAGGTCAGAAACATTTGCAAACCCACGAAGTGCAAATTAAAAATACTACTCAGCCGCGTTTGTGGCTGGAAGTAACGCTGTTGGGATTATTACCCTCAGCAATTAGAACTCAGCAGCAACCAACAAGCGAACCAGCGAAAAATGTTGCTCAACCACCACAAAATAACCCCCACCAACCCAGGGCGGGCACGGGGGTACCGCCCCTACAATCGGGGGGGAGTCAGACATCTAATATTGAACAATCTTCAGTTCCCAATTCGCAAAATCCTCCGCCTCAGCCGCCACCTATTGCTAATCGAATAGAAAGCACACCTGCAGCAGCGATTCCCGCACCTGTACCAACTCCTGAAACGACTCAAACAAATTATTCCTCGACTAATTGGGCCGATGAAATCGATTTAAATCGAGTGTGGGAACAGGTACTTGACCGCGTGCGGCCGCATGGCACTCAATCGCTGCTTCGTCAACATGGACAGCTAGTAATTTTTAGCAATGATACTGCTTATGTTAAGATTAGTTCGCAGCCGTTGCTCAATATGGTTAAAGACAAAGTAGCTAATATTGAAGAAGCTTTTTTGCAAATTTTTAACCGTCGAGTAACAGTAAAAGTGGGCTTGACAAATCCCGCTGAAACTAATAGTTCCCGCGCTAAGGATTTGCCAAGTTCTAACGGACGTATTAGCGAAAATCCCAGGAATTCTCATCCGGTGAGTGATGTCGGCCAACAGGTGCAGAACTCGGCGGGTTCTGAGATTACAGATGATTTTTTGGGGAATGGCCCAGAAGAACAAAAACACCCGCCAGCGCCTGAAAATACCGCCGTTAATGTGCCGGCAATTTCCGAATCGCGATCGCCCACAAACGGTTCTACAGACTCTCAAAATGGCTTTAACGCTCAGGCTATAGCGGTGCGTGATGACGCGCGAGATGTCGCGAATTCGACTAGGAAGTTGGCTGATATGTTTGACGGGGAAGTAGTCGATTTGTCGGATGACTTGGAGATTTGGGAGTCGGAAACTTTTAGATTGGAATCTGAACCGGATTTTTCCGAGTTATCTTCTGAGTTAGGTGAGGATGATTTTATAGATTGGTAATGTAGATCACTAGACCTCTTGCAAAAATAACTAGGATGGGCTCTGGGGCCCATCCCACAAGAGTTATTTTTTCTTGTGGGATGGGCCCCAGAGCCCGTCCAATAAATTTATGAAAAGGACTTTTGCAAGAGGTCTACTAAAAAAAACCGAGAAACCCGGTTTTTGTAGTAGGGGCGCTGCTAAGAGTGGTCGCCCTTCCAGGTTTCTTAATACCCTAAAAGTTTTAGGTTGAATTAGAGTCACCTAGTGATTGTGAATATCTACTTTTAAGCTGACTCTGGCTTGGGTAGGGAAGAGGGAAGTACCAACAACTCAGCGGTCGATCGCTTCTCGACCATTTCCTTAGTAATCGTACACCGGGCAACATCCTTGCGCGATGGCAACTCGTACATCACATCCAACATCAATTCTTCGACAATTCCCCGCAGCGCCCGTGCTCCAGTTTTGCGGCGGTATGCTTCCTGGGCGATCGCCCGAATCGCATCCGGCTTAAAGTCCAACTGCACATTATCCATCTTCAGCAGCTTTTGATACTGCTTAACCAAAGCATTGCGCGGCTCCGTCAAAATCGCCATCAGCGTTTCCTCATCCAGCGGTTCCAGCACCGCCGCCACCGGCACCCGCCCAATAAACTCAGGAATCATGCCAAACTTCACCAAATCATCCGGTTCCAGTTGCTTAAGTACATCAGCAGCCCGCTTTTCCTTCGGCACAGCTTCTCCGGGCTGAATAAAACCCATGGACTTTTTACCGGTTCTCTGCTCTATCACTTTCTCTAGACCGACAAAAGCACCGCCGCAGATAAACATGATATTGCTGGTATCAATTTGGATGCAGTCTTGGTAGGGATGCTTGCGGCCGCCTTGGGGAGGTACATTGGCGATCGTCCCCTCAAGCATTTTCAGCAGCGCCTGCTGCACCCCTTCACCCGACACATCCCGCGTAATCGAAGGATTTTCGCTCTTGCGGGCTATTTTGTCAATTTCATCAATATAAATAATTCCGCGCTGCGCCTCTTCCACGTCCATATCTGCCACTTGCAGCAGCCGCAGCAAAATATTTTCCACATCTTCCCCGACATAGCCCGCTTCCGTCAGCGTCGTCGCGTCAGCCACCGCAAACGGCACGTCTAGCATATCCGCCAACGTCTGAGCCAGCAGAGTTTTTCCGCAGCCCGTTGGCCCGATTAACAAAATATTCGATTTTTGCAGTTCTACTTCTTCCGGCGGGTGCTTGCCGCTATTTTTGGCATGGACAAAGCTGAGGCGCTTGTAGTGGTTGTAAACTGCCACCGAGAGCACCTTTTTCGCATCATCTTGCCCGATCGCGTTTTCGTCGAGGTAATTTTTAATTTCCCTCGGCTTCGGAATTTGGCTCAGCGACATACTTTTGCCCGAGGTAGCGCGGCGCTTTTGCGTCGTTTCCTGCTTCGGGGCCACCGCCGCTGCCGGCACTGCACTCGAATCAAACAACTCCTCATCTAAAATTTCATTGCACAAGTCTACGCATTCGTCGCAGATATACACCCCGGGCCCTGCGATCAACTTGCGTACTTGCTCTTGAGACTTGCCACAAAACGAACATTTTAGATGGGAGTCGTACTTAGACATAACAGCCTCTTAATTCAGTGCAGTGACATTCTCTCCCGCCGTCGGAAGGTTTTCCTTTTCGATAACTCGATCGACCAAACCGTAATTTTTGGCTTCCTCGGCTGACATAAAAAAGTCGCGCTCTGTATCAGCCTCTAATTTGTCGATCTGTTGACCTGTGTGGTGCGCTAGCAGTTGATTCAGCTTACGCTTATGATAAAGGATTTCCTTGGCTTGAATCTCAATATCAACTGCTTGACCTTGAGCACCTCCAAGCGGCTGGTGGATCATAATCCGGGAACTCGGAAGAGACATCCGCTTACCGTGGGCTCCTGCTGTCAGTAGAAATGCGCCCATACTCGCTGCCAAACCGTAACAAATCGTCACCACATCCGGGCGGATTTGCTGCATTGTGTCATAAATTGCCATGCCGGCCGTCACCGAGCCGCCGGGGGAATTAATGTACATTTGGACATCTTTTTCTGGGTCTTCGGCATCTAGATACAATAGCTGAGCCACTATCGAGTCAGCAACTTCGTCGGTTACGGGAGTTCCTAAAAACACAATTCGCTCCCGCAGCAAGCGCGAGTAAATGTCAAAGGCCCGCTCGCCCATCCCCGACTGTTCTAGTACCATCGGCACTACATTGCTGGGGCTGGAACTGACATCAAAATCGTTATAGCTTGTAATTAGGTAATTGGAAGATTGAGATACAACCATAAGACACCAGTCAAGGATTCTAGACAATTTGCTGCTGCTGATGAAAGCTTTAAATTAAGCCGCCAGCTTTTAACTATTATGCCTCTTCTGAACGGATATGGGGGGAATGGGGCATTGGGCATTGGCCAAACAGGGCATAGTCGAGTAAAAATCTTGTGACTATTTAACTCAAATTCAACAGTAGTTCGACATTAAACGTAAAATTCGATCGCACTTCAGATACCCCCGATCGCTCCCCGCCGTAGGGACACTCCAAGACCCCATTAGTGTCCACTTAAGCTTTCAGCCCGCCAAGTCCACCCGTGGATCCGCTAGTCCGCCAGGGAATGAATTCCCTGTCTAATAGCTAAAGTCCTCGCTATGAGGACTAATGAATTATTCAGTCCTCATAGCGAGGACTTTAGCTTTGAGGCAGGGGTTTAAACCCCTGCTTTCCCTGCGGGTTTAACGTGTTTTTTGACACAAAGAAGGGCTGGCGTGCGGTGTCCCTACTACTTTCATTCTGGACCCTACTCTTCGCCTACGACTTCAACTTCGACACTTGTGGCTGAAACATCCAAAACTTCAGCGTCTGATTCTTCTAATTCTTCCGATTGTGCAGCAGGAGTCAGAGAGCCTTCAGGTACGAGTTCGATTGTCCCTTTTTCTTCCAACCATTTCAGGGTTTTTTGTTTGAGCAAGTCTTCTGCTACAAATTCCTGCAACCTTTGGGGGTCAAAATCTCCTTTGGGAAACTGCTTTCTGATTTTTGCTACTTCTGCTACTACTTCTGCTGGTTCAACAGATAAGGATTCCAGCTTGGCTACTTCTGCCAGAGCTAAATTCTGCTTGAGGCGCTCGATTGCTTCCGGGCGCGAGCGTTCCCGCATCGGGCCCATATTTTCTTCGGTAAACAGTTGGTTGATATCTATGCCGTAATTTTTCAATTGGAGGGCTTGTTGATTCAGCAAATAATCGATTTCGCGATCGACCATTGTTTCAGGAATTTCCACTTCTATTAGCTGCGCGAGTGCTGCTGATATAGCTTTTTCCTTATTAGCTGATGTCTTGTTTTCTTGGTCGGCTTTAAACCGAGTTTCCAGCGATTCGCGCAGTTCTGCTAAAGTTTCAAACTCGCTGACTTCTTGGGCGAAGTCGTCGTCCAACTCCGGCAATTCTTTTTCCTTAAGTTCTTTGAGAGTAATCGTAAAGACTGCCGGTTTTCCTGCTAATTCTTCACTGCTATACTCATCTGGGAACTGCACAGAAACTTCTCTAGTTTCTCCTGGATTCATCCCGATCATGCCTTGGATAAAGCCCGGTACAAACTGATTTTCCGACAATTCAACTTGAAAATCTTCTGCTTCGCCGCCGGGAATTTCTGCGGGAGTTTCGCCTTCGGGTGCTTCGGCAAATCTACCGGAGAAATCAACCAAAGCCGTGTCTCCCAACTGAGCCGGCCGGCCTTCTACGGGGATTAAAGTAGCTTTGTCCGATCGATATTTTGCCAGTACCTCATCTACCTGAGCCTCATCATACTTAGCTTCTTCTGCTTGAAGCTGCAAACCTGTGTACTGACCCATTTTTACTTCGGGTTGTACATCAACCTTCGCCGAAAAAATCAGAGGCTGTTCTGGATCAAACTTAGCTAGTAATTCTTCAAACTCGGTGCGAAGTTCAAAACTGCCAATTGCGGCAATTTTTTCTTGTTCGAGGGCTTTTTGCAGGGAATCATTAATCAAATTTTCCAAAGCCGTCGCCTTCAAACGAGTCTGGCCTAGGCGCTGTAGCAAAACATTACGGGGAACTTTGCCTTTGCGGAACCCAGGAATATTAACCTCGCGAGCAAATTGTTTAATTACTTGCTCGTAAGCTTGTTTTGACTTTTCTGACGGTACTTCGATTTCCAGACCAATTTGGCTAGCTGGAAGTTTTTCCTGGGTTACTTTCATCGGCTTTTTTGATATTTAACAATAGTGTATTGACACTCCCTGACCTAAAGGACAGGGATTCTTAATTCAGCGACTTACCTTAAAATGTTGCGTCCTTTCGGCAATCCTCAAACTTTTTAACCGTAGAAATCCTACCAATTAACGAGCCTGATTCGCAGTCATCCCAGAGGGTCTATCTCCAAAAGCGTACTAGGATATTTACCTAGAGTTCGGGTATGCCCTACCCTACTTAACAAGACTAAATAGTTTGTTTCTCTGGTTAAAGGAACTGTGTTAAGCCCCTAGCTGTTTATAGAGTTTTCGCCCCTCTTTGTCCCCTGGTTTACGCGCCCAAGTGTGTCGTTAACTGTTTTTATGCACTATGGCGCAGGAGTTTAACCTTGACTACTGTAGTATACTAGAAATTTCCTGACTTTTAGGAAGGGATTTAAGAAATTAAAGCCGTCCTAGAAGGACAGGGTTTCAGACCCAATTTCCTTGATAAAATACATACAAATCTGACTTTGCCTGCATTTTAATTTTGTTACGCTTTGACTCGTAACGGCACAACTACAACACCTTTACCGGATGAGACTGTAAGTCATTGCCGGCTACTTTTTTGGCTCTTGCCAAATAGTTTTGGTTTGAGGATACTAGCTTTTGCTGCTAGGAATGTGGAGGTTAAGTCCACTAATTGCCGATGCACCATAGCACATATCGCCCTGTGATGTCAATCTTGCCGGCCTCTGCGACCAGTCAAAGTCAATGGATGGGCCTGCGAAAATGCAGAGATATCACAAAACTTAACCGGATGCGGATTGGGCGTGGGCGATCCAATAGCTGCAAGCTTCGCTAACGGCAAAAGATGCTAAACTGGCATTGGGTACGATCGCACGTCGCAATAATCGGGAAGTTCGATCGGCTGTTTCCGTTAACTGCACCATTGCCATCCTCTCATGCTCCTGATATCGCATAAAATTAATTAAGTTTGATATTGAGAATTGCAGTTATTTAAATTTTTGATTTTGATCGTTTAGACTTTAATTTGTGGAGGAAACTAATTTGTCTCAATCCTATCGAGTTGCCATTTTAGGGGCTACTGGCGCAGTCGGTGCCGAGTTGCTAGAACTCTTGCACAGCAGGAGTTTTCCGATTTCTCACCTGAAGCTGCTGGCTTCGGAACGTTCAGCAGGCACTACCTTGCCTTTTGGCGGCGAGATGCTGCCGGTCGAAGCAGTTTCGGCGCGATCGTTTGATAATGTAGATCTGGTGCTCGCCTCTGCCGGCGGCTCTACTTCTAAATTATGGGCTCCGCAAGCGGTGGCAGCCGGAGCAGTGGTAATTGACAATTCTAGCGCCTTCCGCATGGATGCGACGGTACCGCTAGTGGTTCCCGAAGTCAATCCCCAAGCGGCTGCAGCTCACCGAGGTATAATTGCTAATCCCAACTGCACGACTATTTTGATGGCAGTTGCCGTTTGGCCACTTCACAAAGTTAGGCCGATACAGCGCATCGTGGTAGCAACTTACCAGTCTGCCAGCGGGGCGGGGGCGAGGGCAATGGAGGAAATGAAAGCTCAAGCAAGAGCAATTTTGCAGGGGGAAACTCCCAAAACAGATATATTTCCCTACCCCTTAGCATTTAATTTGTTTCCGCACAACACCCCGATTAACGATTTGGGGTATTGTGAAGAAGAGATGAAAATGGTAAACGAAACTCGGAAGATATTTGGTACGGACCAGATTAAAATTACGGCAACTTGCATTCGGGTTCCCGTACTCCGCGCTCATTCGGAAGCGATTAATCTAGAGTTTGCAGAGCCATTTAGCGCGATCGAGGCCAGGGAAATCTTAAAGCAGGCAAGCGGGGTTAAGCTGGTAGAAGACTGGCAAGCTAATTATTTCCCGATGCCTGCAGAGGCCAGCGGTAAGGATGAGGTGTTAGTTGGCAGGATTCGCCAAGATATTTCTCACCCCTGCGGGTTGGAGATGTGGCTGTCGGGCGATCAAATTCGCAAAGGGGCGGCTCTAAATGCGGTGCAGATAGCTGAGTTGCTGGTTCAAAAAAATTTGTTGCGAACCCAAGTGGCGGCGGCTTCTAATTAGGGGGAACCCCGGCAAGTGGAAAATTGAAATTGGGGATTTTAGATCAACCTTTCATCTGAAATCAAAAATTTAAAATCAAAAATCAACAGTCTAAAATCGGAGAAAGTGTGGTAAAGTTTGGACGGGTTATGACTGCAATGATTACGCCGTTTAAGGAAGACGGCAGCGTTAACTATGCGGTAGCAGAACAATTGGCAGTTCATTTAGCCGATCGCGGTACAGATAGCTTGGTAGTGTGCGGCACGACAGGCGAGTCTCCCACTATGACCTGGGATGAAGAGTACGAATTATTTCAGGTAGTACAAAAGGCGGTGGCCGGTAAGGCGTTGGTAATCGCAGGAGCCGGATCGAATTCTACTTCAGAAGCAGTAGCAGCTACGAAAAAAGCAGCTAAACTAGGGTTAGATGGTTGTTTGCAGGTGGTTCCTTATTACAACAAACCCCCGCAAGAAGGTTTATATAATCATTTTCGGGCGATCGCGCAATCTGCTCCAGAATTGCCTATAATGTTATATAACATCCCCGGTCGCACGGGTCAGAATATGTTGCCGGAGACGGTGGCTCGATTGGCCCAAATCCCCAACATTGTGGCCGTAAAAGAAGCAAGTGGCAACTTGGATCAAGCAAGTCAAATTCGGTGCTTGACATCCCCTGAATTTGCCATCTATTCTGGAGATGATTCCCTAACTTTGCCAATGCTGGCGGTAGGAGGATCTGGTGTAGTTAGCGTAGCCAGCCATCTGGTAGGAGAGCAACTGCAACAGATGATCGAAGCTTTCGAGGCTGGTCAAGTTCAAGTCGCTACCCAGATTCACTTGCAACTTTTTGACCTGTTTAAAGCTCTTTTTCTCACCACAAATCCCATTCCAGTCAAGACAGCTCTCAAACTTCAAGGCTGGGATGTAGGCTCCACCCGTCCGCCCCTGTGCGATCCGCCCGTTGAGGTAACTCAAAAGTTAAAGGACGTACTGAGTCAGCTAGCAGCAGTATCAGCTAGCAAGACAAGCGAGAACGAGTTTTCAGACAACTGAATATTTGGTTGTCATCAGTCATCAGTCATTAGTTATGAGCTATGAGTTATTAGCTGATAATTAAGAATTGCTGATTGAGGATTGGAGACAACTGACTGCACGGGAGAGTAAAACCCCGTAGGGGAGTTTTCCACAAATATCTTGGAAAAAATCGCCCCCATCAACGAACAACAGATAAACACCTCCCAAAAAGCTTGTCTTGAACAGGCAGGATGCCTGTTCCACAGGGATTATTGGAGAGGTATAGACAGTAGGCGACAGACGACAGACAACAGTCAACAGTCAACAGTCAACAGTCAACAGTTAACAGACCACAGACCAATAACAAAAATAACTAACAAAGGATACGCATGATCAAAAATACAACTGCATCTGCTCTAAAAGTTATTCCCCTCGGCGGGCTGCACGAAATCGGTAAAAACACTTGTGTGTTCGAGTACGGCGACGAAATCATTCTTTTAGATGCCGGTTTAGCGTTCCCGACAGATGGAATGCACGGGGTAAATATTGTCCTCCCAGACATGACTTACCTGCGGGAAAACAGCCACAAAATTAAAGGTATGATCGTGACTCACGGTCACGAAGATCACATCGGCGGCATCCCTTATCACCTCAAACAATTTGAAATTCCGGTCATTTACGGCCCCCGTTTGGCGATGGCATTGCTAGCCGGAAAACTCGAAGAAGCCGGAGTGTCTCACCGCACTGAATTGAGAACGGTTCGACCCAGGGATACTGTCAGAATTGGCAAGAATTTCTTAGTCGAATACATTCGCAACACTCACTCGATGGCCGACAGTTTTACGGTGGCAATTCACACTCCCGTCGGAATTGTGATCCATACCGGCGACTTTAAAATTGACCACACTCCTGTAGACGGCGAGCATTTTGATTTGCAAAAGCTGGCAGAGTACGGCGAGAAAGGCGTGCTGTGCTTGATTAGCGATTCTACTAACTCGGAAGTTCCCGGTTTTACCGCTTCGGAACGTTCTGTGGCGCCGAATTTAGACAGAATTATCGCTCAAGCACCGGGACGGATAATGCTGACGACTTTTGCTTCGTCGGTACACCGCTTGCAAATTGTTTTGGACTTGGCTAAGAAAAACAATCGGTATGTCGGAGTGGTTGGCCGGTCGATGCTTAACGTCATCGCTCACTGTCGCAATCTCGGCTACATCAAATGCGAAGATAGTATTTTCAAACCGCTCAAAGAAATCCGCAATTTGGCTGAAGACAAGGTACTGATTTTAACTACAGGTTCTCAAGGCGAACCAATGGCGGCGATGACTCGCATTGCTAACGGCGAACATCACGAACTGAAAATCAGAAAGGGCGATACAGTCATTTTCTCGGCTAATCCAATTCCGGGAAATACGATCGCAGTAGTAAACACGATCGATAAACTGATGATGCTGGGAGCACACGTGGTTTACGGCCGCGACAAAGGCATTCACGTTTCGGGTCACGGTTGTCAAGAAGACCAAAAGTTAATGATTAACATGACTCGTCCCAAGTTCTTTTTGCCAGTCCACGGGGAACACCGGATGCTGATCCAGCACTCCAAGACGGCTCAAAGCATGGGCATTCCCGCTAGCAATATGGTGATTATTGATAACGGCGATGTCGTAGAATTAACTGAAAATTCGATGCGAGTGAGCGGTCAAGTGCCTTCAGGAATTGAATTAGTAGATGCTTCTCGATCGGGCGTTGTCAAAGCCAGCGTCCTCAAGGAACGTCAGCAGTTGGCGGGAGATGGCGTTGTAACTGTAGCAGCCGCTTTGAATTGGGAAGGCAAATTAGTTGCCAAACCAGAAGTACACTTGAAAGGTGTAGTGACATCAGCCGATCGGGCAGAGGTGATCAAATTAATCACTCAAACCATTGAAACAGTTTTGAGCGATCGCTGGTCAGAATTTGTCAAACCCGCCACTGCTGACTCGCAAGTTGACATTGACTGGGTAGGAGTTCAAACCCAAATAGAAAAGGCTATTGGGCGAGTGATGCGCCGGGAACTGCAAAGCAATCCACTGCTGGTATTCCTGATGCAAATTCCTGAAGAAGCAGTGCGATCGGAAATTGTGCAAACATCTCAACTTTCCATTGAAGCACCTAAACTAGCATCATCAGTACCGTCGCCAGTACCAGCCCCTGTGAATACAGTAACAGGTCGTCGTCGTCCTCGGACTGCAGCAAAAGTTGCTTCCGTCGTTTCCTAGAATTAACAATCCCTGGCTTGACCCATTGGTGACAAGTTAAGATTTAGTTGCATTTGTCAATCAGTAATATTACTCAAAAAACTGCTTATGAGGGGAAAATTCGTGATTTGGGGGTGAGCGGGCATAAATATGGCGCTCCGCACGAGCGCACTCGCGCCCCAATCTCAGTTTTTCACCCAAAATCAGACTAAAAAATGAGCATAATTGCTGATTGACAAATGCTTCTCTCTCTAGCTTAAGTTGTCACCACTGGTGGCCGATTGCGATGCTGACGGCAATTGGTTTGAAGTTGCTGTGATTCCCCACAGTTTTTCTGAAACTAATTTTCGCTATTTGCAGCCGGGAAGTTTGGTTAATTTAGAAGCAGATATTTT
>NZ_JAUBTR010000001.1:212287-241499 GCF_036705045.1 Microcoleus sp. BR0-C5 | reverse complement strand
TCCCGCCCGTCCAGAAAGGGCGGGCGGGACGCCCAACCCACTTTCAAGAGTGTAAATTATTTAATTCGCGATCCTAAACGCCAGAAAGAGGACTAAAGTCCTCACTACGAACGAAAGGTTTGTAGTAAGGACTTGAGTCATGATTAGAACTCTTGCAAAAATACAAAGCACCATACCCCAACCCTCCTCTTTAATCAGGGGAAGAGGCAAGATTATTCTTGTTTCCCCCCTTAATAAGGGGGGACTAAGGGGGGTGAATTTGACTTTTGCAAGAACTCTATTGATTAAACGCCAGAGAGAGGACTAAAATCCTCACTACGAACGAAAGACGCCCAATTGCTCAACTCTACTCAATCGCAAAGCAAACTCGGAGAAGTCAGCACAAAGACATCCCTGGTTCCCACTCCTTCAGATTCCGGTTTAATCGGCGTAGTAAAGTGGAAAAACTCGTGGTCGTTAACTAACAGTAATTCTCCCGGATGCAGAATTTTATTAAAAACAGGCTTCTCTTTTTTAGCCAAGTACAAATGCGTTTCCCCGCCTACAATATTAGTTCTGTCAACCGAGAAAATCCCGATAAAGTCAGTACCGTCTTGGTGAATGCCTTCCGGTGCGGGGTTGCCAAAATTGTGCGGCGAACAAGTCGTCCTGATTTGATGGATGCCGATTTCAGCTTCGGGGTGAATTTTGCAGGAATCGAAAAAAGCAAAAATCATCTGTTTGAAATTATCGAGGGCAATTAGCCGATCGTCCAATTCGGCAAATTCCCGCCTGATATCACCCACTAGCGGATTGTATGTTTTGCTTTGATACAAATAGCCGTGAGGTAACTTAACTAACTCATTTCCGTTGACTGCAAACCGCGATAATCTTCTCGAACGATACTTACCTTTCACATACGGATCGACAGGCATATCGTCAAAAAATTCCTTGAAACCTTCTAGCTTAATCGAGTTTACTTTTTTGAAAGTAAACATGAAGGCATAATCCAAATGAATGGATTCTAATACGGTTTTCATAGATTTTACTCCCTGAAGCCTTGCTCCCCTCCCTAATTTTGCATTGAGGAGGTGTATGCTTCTACTCTAGCGCAGGTTTTTTGTATGTGTCGTAAAAGACACTACAAAAATTGCAAAGATATCGTAAAGCTTGCAAGATGAATCCGGGGCTGGTTCTTCTTTTAATCCCAAATCCCAAATCTAAAATCTAAAATCTAAAATCTAAAATCTAAAATCGATTGACTGCTTTCACCAGCGACTGACAGGCCCGCAGGAAAACGGCAACATCGACCCCAAGTGTGACGTACTGAACGCCAGCATCAATCCACTGCTGGGCGATTTCGGGGTTTTCGGCAAAAGTACCGGCGGCTTTGCCTGCTTTGCGGATGGTTTGCACTGCCTCCTGCATCATGTCGATGACGCGGGGATCGCGGACTTGGCCGGGAATGCCGATCGACTGTGACAAATCGTAAGGCCCTAGAAAAATCACGTCCACCTCTGGGACAGTAACAATTTCTGCCAGGTTGTCGATGCCGCCTTTGCCTTCGACATGAATCACAACTAAGGATTCTTCGTTGAGTTTGTCGGTGATATTTGTACCTGCGGCGGTGTAAAGTCCCGCCCGCGTAGCGAAGGAAAGGCCTCGCGTGCCCAGAGGACTGTATTTAGCACTTTTGACAGCGGTTTCGGCATCGATTTTGCTTTCAATTTGAGGTACTTGAACGCCTGCACTGCCGATGTCGAGAGCTCGTTGAATTTGCGGCCCGTCGTTTTTGCTGACACGAACAATCGGTGCAATTCCGGTACAGTCGGCGGCGCGACACAAATCTTCAGCAGCAAGCGGGTGCAGGGGCCCGTGTTCCATGTCGATAACGGCAAAATCCAATCCAGCGTGACCGCAGATTTCTATGAATGCGGGATAAGGGCAGTTCATAAATAAACCGAGGACTGTTTCGCCTTGTTGAATTTTTTGTTTCAGTTGGTTTTGACGCATGGGTACTCCCGGAAAATTGAGTTTTTTTACCGCTGATGCAGCCAGATTATTTTAAATAATACAGCTAAAATGTTGTCGTTAGAAATTACTTTATGTTAACAAAATAGACAAAAATTTGGTAGCTGCTTTCGCTTCTATCTTAAAGGGAATTAAGCACAAAAGCCAGCCCAAAATAAACATTCCTAAAATTGGTAAAAATATGGCTCCCACGGATGGTTCTACTAACCAAGCAAATAAAGAAAACATTCCTATACTGCCAGTTGTCCACAGCCAAAGAATCAGAATTCCTATAACTGTTGTATGTAAACTCATCCTAATTCTGATGGAACAACCGAACTGTTGATTATGTATATATCCTTGTATAATTGGGAACAATAAATGTCTCCCGATGATGATGCGATTAATTTTGAATGTTTTGCCAGAAATCGTTCCTTCATAGGGTTTTGCAGGGGGTGGACTAAAGGGTATAATTATTCTAAAAACTTTGGGAGGAGTAACAACTTCGTCTAACCTGCGTAAAACTTCCGAATAAGTTAAACTGGTGGTAATTGTTAAACTCTCAAAAGGAATCAATGACCTAAAAAATTTGACGATTTTGAGCATAAGGTAGATCCGGCTGTTCAATAGTTGTTGCTGGTATTAATGCCTCTTCTCTAAAAAAGTTTTCCCTGACAACACCGCGAAATACCAGTATACTGCAAAATAAACATTTAGATGGGATGAGTGTTTTTCGCGCTATGTCAAAATTAATTCCACAATCTCCGATGAAACTTCGACGGTATCTATTTTTGCTCAAAGGTCGATCGATCCTTAGCCTCACCCTCGGCATAATTTCCGCGATAGGGAGCATTTCGCCAGTATTTGCCGCACCTCCGCGTAATCCAGACAATGCAGAAACTTGCGACATTCTAGTAGCAGGCGGCGGGCTCGCAGGCGCTGCTACCGCTTACGAAGGTTTGCTGGCGGGGCGCACAGTTTGCCTTACTGAAATTACTGACTGGGTAGGCGGTCAAATTTCCTCCCAGGGAACTTCCGCACTTGATGAAAGAGAGACTCAGCGATCGCTCTTATTTTACCCCCGTGGCTACCTCGAATTGCGGGGGCGGATCAAGGAACATTACGGCCGGCTAAATCCCGGAGGCTGTTGGGTTAGCTATTCGTGTTTCATGCCCTACGACGGTCACAAAATTATATTTAACATCTTGCAGGATGCCGCTAGAAAAGGCAAAGGCACGCTGAAATGGTTTCCCAATACAGTTATTAAAGAACTAGCAATTACTCCTGCTGTGGCGGGGAATACGGTTGGGGGTCAACAAATTAAAAGTGCGATCGCCATTCAACACAAACCCGCCGCCAATACCGGGCCAATCAACACCGAAACTCTTTCTCAAACTATCGAAGATGCCTATCGCTACGAAAATTCTCCGCGATTTAACAAAACTATTATTCGGTTTATTCCTAAATCATCTGGAACCCCCCCTAACCCCCCCTTGCCAAGGGGGGGGAATTCCACAAGTTCCTCCCCTTCTGGCAGTAGGGGGGGTGCTGATTGGTACGTTGTAGATGCCACTGAAACAGGTGAATTGATCGGACTTGCCGATGTTCCCTACCGCCTCGGAATTGACCCGCGTTCCCCTCTTGAACCTTCCTCCCCCAGCCCCACCGGCGATGCTTACTGCACTCAAGGTTTTACCTACACCTTTGCGATGGAGGCAACGAAGGAACCGCAGCAGCATCAAGTGCCGTCTTTTTATCAACAATACGCTCCTTACTACAGTTACGAATTGCAGAGATTGGCCAGCTTTCCTTTGGTTTTCAGCTACCGCCAAATCAGGAGTATGAGACCGGATCAAAAGCGACCTGCAGACCCGAAGCAATTCCCCATTTATCCTGGGGATATTTCGATGCAAAACTGGACTTGGGGCAATGACTATCGTCCCGGTTCTGCCCAGGATAATTTAATTTATTCTCGCGCACAACTGGAAGCTAACGGTCAACTGCAACCGGGGGGATGGATGGGCGGTTTGCGAACGGAAACTTTGCGAAAAGGAGAGGAAAATGCCAAAGGATTTTTCTACTGGTTGGTAACAGGAACTACTGACTCGCAGCTAGGAGATGGAGTGAAAAAGCCTTATCCAAACAATCGTTTTTTGAGCGGGTTGGATTCGCCGATGGGGACGGTGCACGGACTTTCTAAATATCCTTATATGCGGGAGGGCCGGCGCATTATTGGGCGGCCGAGTTTCAATCAGGCTCAAGGTTTTACGGTGTGGGAAGTTGATATGTCTCGCACTGACTTTACGGCTGATTTTTACCGCCAGAATTTGTCGGAGGAAGAGTATCGGAAGTTGTGGTTGGCTGTCGGTGGTTTGAATGCGCCGGCTTTGGCTGTGGGAAGTCAATCTGTTGAGGATACAAAATCGCGATCGCGCGCTACGATTTATCCTGATTCTGTGGGTATTGGTCATTATGCGATCGACTTTCACCCCTGCATGACTAACAGTCCCCCGGAAGCACCAGGAAATACCGAACGCGAAGGCACTCGCAAAGGTCAAGGGCAAGCTTATCCCTTCCAAATTCCGCTGCGGGCAATGATTCCTCAGAAAATTGACAATATGTTAGTGGCGGGTAAAAGTATTGCTGTTAGCCACACAGCGGCCGCTGCTTATCGAGTGCATTCTTTTGAATGGTCTGCAGGTGCTGCGGCGGGAGTTACGGCTGCTTTTTCCTTGGAAAAGGGGATTCTAGCTTATGAATTAGTGGACGAATTGCCGTCCCGCGAGCCAAACTTAGAAGTGTTGCAGTTGCGATTGCAACAAAATGCCAATCCGATCGCCTTTCCGGGTACTTCTATCTTCAATAGTTCGTGGCAAAATTGGAAATAATCGCAGTTGGTAATCTGTAGGGAGGGCATCCTGCCCGCCCTACAATAAAATTCACTCTTTGTGGAACAGCGTGGAACAGGGTGGAACAGGCTTTCGGGCTTGTTCCTGACACCCCACAATTAATTCCTTACCAAGAAGAGTTTGCTAAACAGTATAAAATAACCAATAGCAAAATAGCGGATAAACAGCAATTTGTCATCCATCTTTTGATAGAAGCAATCAGACACTGCTTTAGTTGGATAATATCAATAATCTCCAAAATATTCCCCCCTTCCCCTTCAAACTCCCCAAAGGTAACGGTCATGTCAACTGCACAGATAACAAGTCCCAATTCCAATAATGCTTATGCCAAACAGTTACTCAGAACCTTAGTAGCTGTCAAAAAAGGGGACTTTTCAGTTCGGATGCCCATAGATCAGACTGGTCTAGCGGGGAAAATTGCTGACGAACTTAACGAAATTATCGAGCTCAATGAGAGAATGGCGGCCGAACTCGATCGGATCGGCACAGTTGTCGGTAAAGAAGGCAAAATCGCCCAGCGGGCCACCATCGGCAGCGCCGAGGGGTCATGGGCAGCTAGCGTCAACTCTGTCAATACCCTAATTACAGATTTAGTGCAACCAACCTCTGAAACCGCCAGAGTAATTCGGGCCGTAGCAAAAGGAGATTTATCGCAAACTATCGCCTTAGAAATAGAAGACAGACCCCTCAAAGGAGAATTCCTCCAAACCGCGCAGATTGTTAACACAATGGTAGACCAGTTGAGCTCCTTTGCGTCGGAAGTAACGCGGGTGGCTAGGGAAGTGGGAACCGAAGGGAAATTAGGCGTGCAAGCAGAAGTTAAAGGAGTTGCTGGAACCTGGAAAGATTTAACGGATTCAGTTAACTCGATGGCGGGGAATTTAACAGCACAAGTGCGTAACATTGCCGAAGTGACAACCGCTGTGGCAAATGGCGACTTATCCAAAAAAATTACAGTAGATGTAAAAGGTGAAATTCTCGAACTGAAAAACACGATTAACATCATGGTGGATCAGTTGAGTTCCTTCGCATCTGAAGTAACCAGAGTTGCTAGGGAAGTAGGAACGGAAGGCAAATTAGGGGTGCAAGCTGAAGTGCGGGGAGTTGCAGGAACCTGGAAAGATTTAACGGATTCAGTTAACTCAATGGCCGGCAATCTTACCGCACAAGTACGGAACATTGCCGACGTGACGACTGCTGTGGCAAATGGTGACTTATCTAAAAAAATTACAGTAGATGTTAAAGGTGAAATTCTGGAGTTAAAAAACACTATTAACATCATGGTGGATCAGTTAAATTCCTTCGCATCTGAAGTAACGCGGGTGGCGAGAGAAGTAGGTTCCGAAGGCAAACTCGGCGGTCAAGCTGAGGTGAAAGGAGTTGCCGGAACTTGGAAGGATTTAACTGATAGCGTTAACTTCATGGCAGGCAGTTTGACAGCACAAGTGCGGAACATCGCTGAAGTGACAACCGCTGTGGCAAAGGGCGATTTATCTAAGAAAATTACCGTAGATGTTAAAGGGGAAATTCTCGAACTCAAAAATACCGTCAACACGATGGTTGACCAGTTGAATTCCTTCGCATCTGAAGTAACCAGGGTTGCTAGGGAAGTGGGAACGGAAGGGAAATTAGGCGTGCAAGCTGAAGTGCAGGAAGTAGCAGGAACCTGGAAAGATTTAACGGATTCAGTTAACTCGATGGCGGGGAATTTAACAGCACAAGTCCGCAACATTGCTGAGGTGACGACGGCCGTTGCTAACGGCGACTTATCTAAAAAAATTACGGTACAGGTAAAAGGCGAAATTTTAGAACTGAAAAACACCATTAACGTGATGGTGGATCAGCTTAATTCCTTTGCATCTGAAGTAACCAGGGTTGCTAGGGAAGTGGGTTCCGAAGGTAAACTCGGCGGTCAAGCGGATGTCCGAGGCGTAGCAGGAACTTGGAAGGATTTAACGGATTCAGTTAATTTTATGGCGGGGAGTTTGACAGAGCAAGTACGGAATATTGCTGCTGTTACGACGGCTGTGGCTAATGGCGATTTATCCAAGAAAATTACTGTAGATGTTAAAGGTGAAATTCTTGAGCTCAAAAACACCGTCAACACGATGGTGGATCAATTAAATTCCTTTGCTTCGGAAGTAACTAGGGTTGCTAGGGAAGTAGGAACCGAAGGGAAATTAGGCGTGCAAGCTGAAGTACGGGGAGTTGCAGGAACCTGGAAAGATTTAACGGATTCAGTTAACTCGATGGCGGGTAATCTTACCGCCCAAGTCCGTAACATTGCGGAAGTGACAACGGCTGTGGCAAATGGCGATTTATCCAAGAAAATTACAGTAGATGTTAAAGGCGAAATTCTCGAACTGAAAAACACGATTAACATCATGGTGGATCAGTTGAGTTCCTTCGCATCTGAAGTAACGCGGGTGGCGAGGGAAGTAGGAACCGAAGGGAAATTAGGTGTGCAAGCTTACGTGCGGGGTGTAGGGGGAACTTGGAAAGATTTAACTGATAATGTTAACTTGATGGCCGGGAATTTGACGGCGCAGGTGCGGAATATTGCGGAAGTGACAAAAGCGGTGGCAAATGGGGATTTGTCTAAGAAAATTACCGTCGATGTCAAAGGCGAAATTCTCGAACTGAAAGACACTATTAACGTGATGGTGGATCAGCTTAATTCTTTTGCTTCTGAGGTAACGCGGGTGGCGCGGGAGGTGGGAACTGAGGGTAAATTGGGCGGTCAAGCTGATGTGAAAGGAGTTGCGGGAACTTGGAAAGATTTAACCGACAACGTAAACTCGATGGCGGGAAATTTGACAGCGCAAGTGCGGGGTATTGCTAAGGTTGTGACGGCGGTGGCGAATGGCGATTTGAAGCGCAAATTAATGCTGGAAGCTAAGGGAGAAATTGCGACTCTGGCAGATACGATTAACGAGATGATCGACACGCTGGCGACGTTTACGGATCAAGTTAGTACGGTGGCGCGCGAGGTCGGAATTGAAGGGAAGTTAGGCGGTCAGGCGAAGGTTCCGGGTGCGGCGGGGACGTGGCGAGATTTGACGGACAACGTGAATGAATTGGCGGCTAATCTGACTACTCAGGTCCGCGCGATCGCCGAAGTGGCAATTGCTGTTACGCGAGGCGATTTAACGAGGTCAATTTCCGTCGCCGCTGAAGGAGAAGTTGCCATTGTTAAGGATAACATTAACCAGATGATTGCCAATCTGCGGGAGACTACGCAGAAAAATACAGAGCAAGATTGGCTGAAAACAAACCTTGCTAAGTTCACTCGAATGCTACAAGGTCAGCGGGATTTAGAAACTGTTTCTAAGCTAATTCTTTCAGAATTAACGCCGCTGGTTTCTGCTCAGCATGGCGTATTCTTTATGATGGAAGCTGTGGAGCATGATCCGTTTCTCAAACTGTTAAGTACCTACGCATACCGCGAACGCAAACAGTTAGGAAACAGATTCCATTTAGGCGAAGGTTTGGTAGGACAGTGCGCCCTGGAAAAGGAACGAATACTGTTGACAGAAGTGCCGGACAACTACGTTAAAATTAGCTCTGGTCTGGGAGAAGCTACGCCGCTGAATGTCGTGGTTTTACCTGTATTGTTTGAAGGGCAGGTGACAGCGGTAATTGAGCTAGCTTCGTTCCGCCGCTTCAGCGAAATTCACTTGACATTTCTGGATCAACTTACAGAAAGTATCGCCATTGTTTTAAATACAATTGCTGCCAGTATGCGGACGGAAGAGTTGCTGAAACAGGCGCAATCTTTGGCTGAAGAGTTGCAAACTCAGCAAAAGGAACTAAGGGACACTAACCAGCGGTTAGAACAGCAAGCGCAGGTGCAGAAGACGAATGAGGAACTGTTGAAGCAGCAGCAGGAAGAGTTGCAACAAACGAATGAAGAACTAGAAGAACAAGCTGAATTGCTAGCGCTGCAAAATAAGGAAGTTGAGCGGAAAAACCGAGATATCGAACAGGCGAGGGGGTTGTTGGAAGAAAGAGCCGAACAGTTGGCTCTAACTTCTAAGTATAAGTCGGAGTTTCTGGCAAATATGTCTCACGAGTTGCGAACTCCGCTGAATTCGCTGTTGATTCTGGCTCGATTGCTTTCTGACAATACGGAAGGCAATTTGACTCAGAAGCAAGTTGAATACACGCGCACAATTTACTCGGCAGGAAATGATTTGCTGGGGCTGATTAATGACATCTTGGATCTCGCTAAGATTGAATCAGGCACGATGTCGGTGGAAATTGAGCAAGTGTTGTTTACGGACTTGCGAGATCATTTGGATCGGACTTTCCGCCAAATCGCGCAGGATAAGAAGTTGAGTTTTAAAATAGAGCTTGAGGCTGGGTTGCCAAAAGGTCTCTATACTGATGCTAAACGGCTGCAACAAGTTTTGAAGAATCTCCTCTCTAATGCGTTTAAGTTTACAGAGCGAGGTGAGGTGAAATTGCGTGCCGAAGTAGCGCGGGAAGGGTGGAGTTTAGAGATAGAAAGTTTAAGGAGTTCCCCTACTGTTTTAGCTTTCTCAGTTAGCGATACCGGGATTGGGATTTCTGCTGAAAAACACAGGGTTATTTTTGAGGCTTTCCAACAAGCAGATGGTAGCACTAGCCGCAAATACGGGGGCACGGGTTTGGGTTTGTCAATTAGTAGAGAAATCGCTAATTTGTTAGGTGGAGAAATTAAATTGACAAGTCACCCTGGTGAGGGTAGTAAGTTCACGCTTTATCTGCCACAAACTTACCAAGAATCGCGAATAATGAATGAAACGGGTTCGGGAACGGGCAAGCAAACGCCTCAATTACCCGCTGCTAATTCTCCCGCACTTCCTTTGCCGAATTTCCACTTGCCGATCGCGCCTTACCCCTCACCTTTAATCTCTGATGACCGAGAAAATATTGAGAATGACGATCGCGTGCTGTTGATTGTCGAGGATGATGTAAACTTCGCTCGAATTCTGTTGGATATGGCGCAGGAACAGGGTTTTAAAGGTTTGGTGGCTTTGCGGAGCGATATCGGTTTGGCGATGGCGCGAGAGTTCAAGCCAACGGCGATTATGCTGGATCTAAATTTGCCTGTGATGGATGGCTGGACAGTGCTCGATCGCTTGAAGCACGATCCAAGTACGCGCCACATTCCGGTTCACATTGTATCAGTTGAAGAAGGGCGGCAGCGCAGTTTGCAGTTAGGGGCGATCGCCTACTTACAAAAGCCTGTCAGCCGCGAAGCTTTGAGCAAAGCTTTAACTGATATTAAGGGGTTTGTGGAGCGGCCAGTGAAGAATTTGCTAGTCGTGGAAGACGACGAAACACAGCGTCTGAGCATTGTGGATTTAATCGGCAATCACGATGTTTCTACAACGGCTGTTGGGAGTGGTGCAGAGGCGCTAGCAACTTTGAAATCGGGGCCTTTTGACTGCGTTGTGCTCGATTTGGGACTGCCAGATATGACGGGTTTTGAACTGATTGAGCAGATCAAGCAAGATGCAGCTTTAAAAAGTCTGCCGATTATTATTTATACGGGCAAAGATTTGACGAGAACAGAAGAAACTCAACTGAAGCGGATGGCGGAAACAATCATTGTTAAAGATGTGCGATCGCCAGAACGTTTGTTAGATGAAACAGCTTTGTTTTTGCACCGAGTCCAAGCAAATTTGCCGGAACCAAAGCGCCAAATGCTAGAGCAATTGTATCAAACTGATTCGACCCTCGCGGGCAAAACAGTCTTGATTGTTGACGACGATATGCGGAATATTTTCGCCCTCACGAGTATGCTGGAGCGCCATAAAATGAAAATTGAGTATGCTGAGAATGGCAGAGAGGGCATTGCTAAATTGCAAAATACGCCTGAGATAAATATTGTGTTGATGGACGTGATGATGCCAGAGATGGACGGTTACGAAACAATGCAAGCAATTCGTAATATGCCTCAATTTGCTTCGTTGCCAATGATTGCTCTGACTGCGAAAGCTATGAAGGGCGATCGGGAAAAATGTATCGAAGCTGGTGCGTCTGACTACATTACCAAACCTGTTGATACGGAACAGTTGCTCTCGCTGCTGCGTGTCTGGCTTTATCGATAGTCATTAGTCATTAGTCATTAGTTATTAGTCATTAGTCATTAGTAAGCAGTGAACAGTCAACCGTCAACAGTCAACAGTCAACAGTCAACAGTCAACAGTCAACAGTCAGCAGTCAACAGTCAGCAGTCAACAGTCATCAGTCAACAGTCAACAGTCAACAGTCAACAATGCCCAATTCCCAATAACTAATTAAAAATGCCCGAAAGCCATGAACTTGAAACAATCGAAATTCAACTCCTACTAGAGGGAATGTTTCGCTATTACGGATTTGATTTTCGCAATTATGCTCTTGCCTCTCTCAAGCGCCGTATTTGGAACACTATTCGCTCGGAACGGCTCACCACTGTCTCTGCACTTCAGGAAAAGGTACTTCACAATCCTGCTTACCTAGACCGTTTACTGCTGGACATTTCTGTCAATGTAACGGCGATGTTTCGCGATCCCAGCTTTTACATTAGTTTCAGAAATAAAGTGGTGCCGCTGCTGCGTACTTATCCTTTTATTCGGATTTGGCACGCTGGATGTTCAACGGGAGAAGAAGTCTATTCTATGGCAATATTGCTGCAAGAAGAAGGACTTTATGACCGTTGTCGGATTTACGCTACGGACATGAATGAATTAGTTTTGAAAACCGCAAAAACAGGGATATTCCCGCTAAAACAAATGCAAGAATATACGCAACTATACCACCAAGCTGGGGGCAAGAAAGCGTTTTCTGAGTATTACACTGCTGCCTATGAAAATGCGATTTTTCGCTCTTCACTTAAAGATAATATTGTCTTTGCTCACCACAACCTAGCAACGGATAATTCTTTTAATGAATTTAATGTTATTTTATGCCGTAATGTGCTGATTTATTTCAATTCACACCTCCAAGAGCGGGTACACAAGCTTTTTTATGAGAGCCTGGTAATGTTTGGAGTTTTAGGCTTGGGACATCAGGAGTCTCTGATTTTTACACCTTATGAAAAATATTATGAAGCACTTGAAAGTAGTGATAAACTCTACCGGAGAATTAAATAAAAAAAATTTTGAAATAGTGGTTGTGGGCACGTCTTTGGGAGGACTAGAGGCTCTGACTGTGCTGCTGGCAGATTTGCCAAAGAGCTTTCCTTTGCCTGTAGTTATTGTCCAACACCGCCATAAGAGTTCTCAGAATAGGCTTACTGATGTTTTACAACAGCACAGCTCTCTCCAAATCACAGAGGCCCAAGACAAAGAGGAGATCGTACCTGGACGGGTTTACTTGGCTCCTGCTGACTATCACTTGCTAATAGAATCGCCCTGTGAGGAGGAGTTTAGCCTGTATGAAAACAACTTGACAGAATGGGGGATCGTGGCAGTGGAGTCAATCCATAATTCAAAATCCCGAATCCCCGATCGCGGAACTCCTACATTTGCACTATCAACTGAGGCTCCTGTCTCCTACGCGCGGCCCTCAATCGATGTGCTGTTTGAGTCTGCTGCGGATGCCTTTGGGGAGAAAGTTATCGGCATAATTTTAACGGGAGCTAATTCGGATGGCAGTAAAGGGCTGGCAAAAATTAAAGCTGAGGGAGGATTGACATTTGTGGAGGAACCGGCTTCAGCTCTATGCCCGACCATGCCAGCGTCGGCGATCGCAAATGTTGAAGTAGACTGGATTTTACCCCTATCTAAAATCGCTCCCTGTCTAGTCAATTTGCTAAGAATTAAAGATTAAAAACATTATGAATCAGCAGTCCCCCAATCGAGTAAATGTCCTTTTAGTTGACGATCGCCCAGAAAATTTGGTAGCTCTAGAAGCTATCCTCAACAGCCCCTCTTATCATCTAGTACAAGCTAATTCGGGCGCGGAGGCTCTGAGATGTCTGCTTAATGAAGATTTTGCGGTAATTTTGCTTGATGTGCAGATGCCGGGAATGGATGGATTTGAGACAGCAACATTGATTCGCTCTAGAGATCGATCGCGATCGACTCCGATTATTTTTATCACAGCATTCAGCAGTAATGACACCCACGTGTTTAAAGGTTATTCTTTGGGTGCGGTGGATTACCTGTTCAAACCCTTGGAACCGGAAATATTGACATCGAAGGTGGGGGTATTTGTGGAATTGTTCCAAAAAACAGTCGAGGTGAAACAGCAAGCAACACAGTTAGCTGCTGTTAATAGTGAACTCAGTAAAAGTGAAGAGCGGTTCCGCACTTTGTGTGCTTGTTCGCCACTAGGAATTTACTTAGCTGATGTTGAAGGCCGCTGTACTTACATCAATCCCCGTTGTCAAGCAATTTGCGGGTTAACATTGGAGGAAAGTTTAGCAGAGATTTGGCAGCGGGAAGTTCATCCAGAAGATCGCGAGCGCGTAGTAGCAGATTGGTTAGCTTGGATTAAAGAAGGCAACGAATATTCTAACGAGTTTCGATTAGCGGGTAGCGAAACTGTGCGTTGGATTAATGTGCAGTCGTCGCCAATGTTTTCGGATTTGGGAAAACTGATCGGTCACGTGGGCACGGTTAGAGATGTCACAGACCGCAAGCAAGCAGAGGAAGAACGCAGCAGACTAATCCGCGAACAAGTGGCGCGGCAAGAAGCGGAGAGAGCTAACCAGATGAAGGATGAATTTCTAGCTATTCTCTCTCACGAACTCCGTACTCCTTTAAATGCAATTCTCGGCTGGTCTAGGCTGCTTCGTACCAAAACATTTGACCAAGACACTATTGAGAAAGCCCTCGAAACAATTGAGCGCAATGCTAAATCTCAAGCGCAACTCATCGAAGATATTTTAGATGTTTCGCGGATTCTCCGGGGGAAACTAAATTTAAATAAGCATCCGATTCGGTTGGAATCTGCGATCAAGCTGGCAATAGATTCTTTGCAGCCGCTGACTGAGGAAAAATCAATAGTCATAGAATTAACGTGCAGTCCCAATGTAGGTGAAGTTATCGGCGATCCCGATCGCTTGCAGCAAATTGTGTGGAATTTGCTGTCAAATGCGATTAAGTTTAGTCCGCAAGAGGGTAAAGTACATGTGCGGTTAGAGTCAGTTGGCGATGAAGCTCAAATTGAGATAATTGATAGCGGCATTGGTATCGCTCCTGATTTTTTGCCTTATGTTTTCGATCGCTTCCGCCAAGCTGATAGCAGCACAACTAGGTCTTACGGGGGTTTGGGACTGGGATTGGCGATCGTCCGTCACTTGGTGGAACAGCACGGCGGTAAGGTGTATGCAGAGAATAATCCGGGCGAGGGTGCGAAATTTACGGTGGCTTTACCTCTTGCACAGAGGAACGCCCTCGCTGCTGACGATGGGTTGCACCTTAATGACCAGGCCCAGACCCTCCCCACTCTAACTAATTTGCAATTGCTGGTGGTGGATGATGACGATGACACGCGGGAGTTTTTGATTGCTTTACTCGAGGACGAAGGAGCTATGGTGCGATCGGCGGCATCGGTGGCCGGGGCTCTAGCTGCACTGGAGAGTTATTGGCCGGATCTGCTGTTGAGCGACATTGGAATGCCGGAAGCAGACGGCTACGAGTTGATCGCGCGGGTGAGAGAAATGGAAGTGCTCAGGGATGGAAAGATGCCTGCGATCGCTCTGACGGCCTACGCGAGAGAGGAAGAGCGCCAGCAAGCGCTGGAAGCGGGTTTCCAGATGCACTTATCTAAACCAGTTGACATAAATAAGTTAATTGCCGCAATTGCTAACCTCACAGGAATACTCGGAAATCCCGATCCAACTCACATCTTGCACGATGCTCAAGAACAGGCAAGATGCCTGTTCCACAAAGATTAGATTTTATTGTGGGGAGTAGGGGTTGGGGAGGAGAGCCGGCCCGTGAAGGCTGATTGACAATAGTGTTCTTCGGTGATTTCCAAGGGACTCGGCGGTTAAAACCGCTTTGTTGACCCCCAATCCCGTGCTGATTACTGAGAAAAATATTAAGCTAGCTTAAAGGACACGCGATCGACAGTTCGGAACAAGACACCCGTTTTTCCACAAAAAACTGGATATTTGCCGTTTTTTTGCTTCAACCTGCCGTCAAAGTACAAAATTACTCGCCAATCAATTCATGAATATTTTTAGCAGTCTGCTTTCTAGCCCAACTCAAGCACCCCAAGTCAAAAAACAGCGTCGAGGCATTGAAATTAAGTCGGAACGCGAAATCGAAATTATGCGGCAAGCAGCGAAAATCGTTGCAACGGTACTCAAAGAAATTTCCCAAATGGTGAAACCGGGAATGACTACTGCTGATTTGGATGCTTATGCCGAAAAACGCATCCGTGCTATGGGGGCAACTCCGAGTTTTAAAGGCTATCACGGTTTCCCTGGATCGATTTGCTCTAGCATTAATAACGAAGTTGTTCACGGCATCCCCAGCGCCAAAAAAGTAATTCGGGCCGGAGATGTTCTCAAGGTAGATACGGGGGCATATTACCAAGGTTTTCACGGCGATTCTTGCATTACGATCGCAGTTGTGGAAGTGACTCCCGAATCGGCAAAATTAATCCGAGTCGCAGAAGAAGCTTTATACAAAGGCATCGAACAAGTGAAGGCTGGAGCCTATTTGCTCGATTTGGCTGGTGCGATCGAAGATCATGTCAAAAGCAACGGTTTTAACATCGTTGAGGAGTTTACCGGTCACGGTGTCGGGCGAAATTTGCACGAGGAACCGTCGGTTTTCAATTTCCGCACGCGGGAAATGCCGAACGTGAAATTGCGAGCGGGCATGACATTGGCGATCGAACCAATTCTGAATGCCGGTTCTAAGTACACTCGGACGCTTTCTGACAAGTGGACTGCTGTAACCGTTGACAATGCTATGTCGGCTCAGTTTGAGCATACTGTGTTGGTAACGGAAACGGGCTATGAAATTTTGACCGATCGTTCCAAAGTTTAAGGGGAAAAAAAGACAATAGTTGTGAGTTTTGAGCTCAAGTTTTTATTCTGTAGGTTGGGTTGAGCGATGGCGAAACCCAACACCTTATTTAAAATGAAGATTTGGGTTTCGTTCCTCAACCCAACCTACAATATTTACACTATTAAGAAGGTAACAGAGATGTCAGCACGATTATTATTGGTAGATGATGAACCGGGCTTGCGGGAAGCAGTACAAGCTTATTTGGAAGATAGCGATTTTGCGGTTGAGGTTGCCAGTAATGCTCGCGATGGGTGGGAACTCTTGCAGCAGTACAATCCCGATTTGGTGATTTCAGACATTATGATGCCGCAGGTGGACGGTTATCAATTTCTCAAGCAAGTGCGGGCAGATCCTCGCTATAAGGCTTTGCCGGTGGTATTTTTGACGGCTAAGGGAATGACGAGCGATCGCATTCAAGGCTATCAAGCAGGCTGCGATGCTTATCTTTCTAAGCCCTTCGATCCCGACGAATTAGTAGCAATAGTAACCAATTTGCTGGCCCGCCGCGCGGCTGCTAAGGAGACGAGCGAAAATGCTGAAAGTCCTGATATTGCTGCTTTGACAAGCCAAATGGCGAGAATTGAGTCTTTGCTGAGCGGGCGGAGTTCGATCGCCCAAAGTCCTTCGCCGATTAAAATTGATTTGACTCCGCGAGAACAAAGTGTTTTGGATTTGGTTGCTCAAGGTTTGATGAATAAGGAAATTGCCCGCCGCTTGGAAACTAGCGTGCGTAATGTGGAAAAGTACGTCAGCCGTTTGTTTAGCAAGACGGGTACTAACAGCCGTACTGAGTTGGTTCGCTTCGCTCTCGAACACGGCTTGACGAAATAGGAGTCCTCCGACTTTGCTGGAGGCTCTCCCTCGGCCATCGGCGTTACCAGGTTCTTCCTGGTAACGATAATTATGCAAAAAATTAGAAATGTTAAGATATAAGTATTGACAGCTATCCGGTGGCTGTGGTATCTCACATCAGCTTGCTGGTGGCAGCGCGGGAGTGCGAAAACTGGTGTGCGAAAACTGGTGTGCGAAAACTGGTGTGCGATTCCCTACGGGATAGCTACGCACGCGCGGACTTCTCACCCACTTTGCTTTGAGTCTGAGATGAACACTCGCAAAGGCTGGGGAATTACTTAACGGGAAAACCTGACTGTTTAAGAGTTTTCACGTAGTAAATAGAAAGGCAAACAGTTGACCGGATATGCTCCGTTAAGCAAACTTGCCGCGAAGAGTCACAGATAAGGTTATATCCTGTGGAAAAACAAGCCACTATTAATTAATGAATCTGCTCAAAAACGGATACTTGCGAACTACATGGGTGGTAAGTATCCCACAATTTTAGACCCTAGTTAAAGCTCTCAGATTCATCTGTGGAGTAAATCTAAAATCTAAAATCTAAAATCGACTGACAGCGCTCTAAAGTAGCCGCAGAAGTTGAATGTATAGCAGCACCCAAGTTGAGTTTATATCAGGAGGATACCATGAGCAAAATCACGGCGCGACAAACAATAAGTGCCATAGTAGCACTGCCGATCTTACTAATAGCCCATACAACTCAAGCTTTGGCCACTGATACCGCTCAGAAAATAGATCCAATTAAGAAAGTTTCGGATTTGGGCGATGAGCTAGATTTTGATATTGGGCCACCAACAACCATCAGCATTGAAGAAAGCGAGGATTGGGATGAACCTGATTTTACAGCTACTTTAGATATGGAGATTAGTAAATTTATGACAAAAAATCTTCAAGCTGTAATTGATGAGCCGCCCCCGGTAGTTTATCTCAGTGCGGCCAGGGGCCAGTCAACCCGGGAATGCCGGATTTCTGGGATATGCGAATAACTGAATCGGATTTGTGCGATTTGGGCGATGGCTGGGAGCCCCGCAAACAAAGACTCTTTGGCTGGGTAGAATTTGAGCAATTATCAAGATTTCAGTAAAATCCGGTTGATTTTGCTGGGAATATGCGAATAACAGAGTATGTATTTTTTTTGGTATGCTTTAATTGCGATCGGCTAAAACAATAAGTGTGCAGGCTGAAATAAACTTAACTAATTGATAGTTGCAATTGATGGAAAATCGCCCACAAGGGCAGAAATAAAATTAATTCTAGGATTCTTCGCAGTGATTTGCCAAAGTGAAAACGGGTCAGAGTAAACTTATATCAACCGCCAAAAATAGTTAGGAAGTTCTTAATTGCACTTTCCCCTGCCGTCGATTCATGACATCCGTGACATCCTTTTAAAAAATCGTTGCCGAACTTCCTTTTTTCGGCAGTTGACAGCATCTATTCTAAGAAACTTTTTCAACTCTTAATTATGATTAATTCGCACTACCAGCAAGAAACCGCAGCACAGCAAAACAAAAGTTCGCTGCAAACTCTCTCTCGGACTCTCTCGATGTCTCACGGGCAATTTTCGCTCATTTTGGTACGGTGCAATTACAGTGCCATGAGAGAGGAAATTGTAAGGCAATTGCGCGAGGAGTCTGATATCGAGATTCGAGAAATTGTCCTCCCGCCATCTGTTAAAACTCTTTACACGACGATAGAAACCAAAGTTTCCTGCAGCCACCCGTCAGCTTTAATGGTGTTTGGATTGGAATCGGTAAGTGCGATCGATCGACTGCTGACTTCTACCAACTACGTGAGGGAAGAATTTCGGAATAATTTTCCTTTCCCGGTGGTGCTGTGGGTGACAGACAAAATCTTAAAAAAACTGATTCGGTTAGTAACAGATATCGAAACTTGGACGACAAGTGTTGAATTTGTGATGGGCCCGGACGACTTGGTAGATTTTTTGGGCAAAAGTGCCGATCGCATTTTTTCCAACATTTTAGAAAGTGGCAATTGGCGTTTAACTAATTCTGCCATTCTCGGAGCCAATTCTTTGAGTGAACTAGAGTCGGCTAGCCAAGACTTGCAAACTTGCAACATCAGGTTAGAACCAGCTATTGAGGCGAGTTTGCAATTTATTCGCGGTAGGCACGAATATGCTTGTCACCGCATCCCTGCGGCTATTGAATTATATCAAAAAAGTCTCACTTTTTGGAAGTATCAAGTAGCATTTATTGGAAACAAAACAGAATTTAGCGATTTGTTATTTACCGTTCACCCTGCACCAGTGTTAGAGGGAATTCTCCTATTCCACATCGGTCTTTGCTACCGCTTCCAAGCAGAACAACACCGCAGTGGCAACCGTCCTTACTGGACGGAAGCTAAGAATTATTTTCAGGAATGTATTGATGTTTTAGAACGCGCGGGGCGGCCCGATGCCGTTGGTATATTCATCAATCAACTTGGCGAAGTATTGCAGCATTTAGAAGATTGGGATGCACTCTGGAATTTAGCTATCAAAGCTCGGAGGTTACATGAAAATATGGAAAATTCAGCAGTTAATTTGGCTCAAGATTACGGCTTTTTGGCTAGAGTAGCCTTAGAGCAAAAGAACTGGCAAGGGGCGAAAGAATGGGCTTTAATCGCTCTAGACGTTCTCAACTCAAATTTAGAAGCGACGGGACAGGGAACCCCTGTAAAGTCGCAGCATCTAGGCTTGTATCTGTTAATTTTAGCAGAGGCCCAAAGTCAGTTGGGTGAGGTGCAGGAGGCGATCGCACATTTAGAGCTTGCTCGCTTGGAAACCGAACCTTGCTACAACCCGCAACTGTATTTGCGGGTTTTAGAAATGCTGCGATCGCTGTATTTTCAGCGGAGAGAATATCTCGAAGCATTTCAAATTAAGCAAGATTATCGAGCAGTAGAACACACGTATCGGTTCCGAGCTTTTATTGGAGCTGGAAAGTTACAGCCACACAGAGAAGCGGTTAATTCCGTCGCCGAAACTATTGCCGGCGCTGCTACTATTGCTGACGAAATTACAGCTTCCGGCAGAGAGCAAGACCTCAACCGCTTGATATATAGGATGAACAATACCCCAGACAAACTGACAGTAATTTACGGTCAGTCTGGAGTTGGCAAAAGTTCAATAGTCACGGGAGGATTAGTACCAGCTCTCAAACAAAAAAAAATAGAAATGCGGACTGTTTTGCCGGTAGTGCTGCAAGTTTACAACAACTGGCCGCGGGAATTGACCAGACAGTTATCTGCTGGGAAAGCTGAAATATTCGATCCGGAAATTGCCGAAGCAGTACCAGAAATTGTTCCGGTAGGTTTGACCGTGGAAGCAGGTGCAGTCAAGGGAAATCTTATTTCGGGATTTCACGGTGGCTCGACTGGGAATAATGAGGAGAGAAGGGAGCAGTCACAGCCAGTAGAATTAATCATACAACAACAGGCGATCGAATACGAAAACATTATCAAGGAGCTGCAAATAAATTCAGAACATCTAGTGACTGTTCTGATATTTGACCAATTTGAAGAATTCTTTTTTGTGTGGAAAGAGCCAGCGGAAAGACAAATATTTTTTGATTTTTTGCGGGAATGCTTGAAAATCAAATATTTAAAAGTCGTCCTGTGTTTGCGGGAAGATTACCTGCACTACTTGCTGGAATTTTCCCGACCCAAAAACCAGACAGGATTCGTTAACAATGATATTTTGGAGGACATTCTCAGCAAAAATATTCTGTTTTATTTGGGCAATTTTTCGCTGGGCGATGCGCGATCGGTAATTCGCACTTTAACTGAGCGAGCGCAGTTTTACTTAGAACCGGAGCTCATCGAAGAATTAGTCAAAGATTTAGCTGGAGAATTGGGAGAAGTCCGCCCGATCGAACTACAACTTGTCGGCGCTCAACTGCAACAAGAGAACATTAGAACTTTAACTCAATATCAGGAACTTGGCAACAATCCGCAACAAAAATTAGTCGAAAGGTTTCTCGAAGAAGTAATCAAAGATTGCGGTCCGGAAAATGAAGTAGCGGCGCGCCGAGTTTTGTATTTGCTCACAGATGAAGAACAGATTCGTCCCCTAAAAACCCGCGCCGAATTAGCTTCAAATTTAGCGACATTTGCTGAATCTGACAAATTAGATTTAGTCTTAGAACTGTTAGTAAACTCTGGTTTAGTTTTTCGCTGGACGGAACTACCAGCAGAGCTTTATCAGCTCGTTCACGATTATTTAGTTAGCTTCATTCGCCAGCAGCAAGAATTAGATAAAAAGGCAGAATTTGAGGAACTGCTAAAGCAAAACCAAATTAACCGAGATGAAATTGAACAAATTCGCAAAGACAGAGAGCAAGATGCTTTGCTGTCGGAAGCTAGAGACAAACAGTACCAAGCGGAAGCTCAACTTTACCAAACTCGGAGATGGCAATTGCGGGCGGCGGTTCTAGGAGTGCTTGTACTCGCAGGTGTTTCAGGGATGGCATTCGAGCAAGCCAAATTAGCAGAAAGCGCACGGCAAGAAGCAGAAAAAAGTCGGACTGATGCCCTAAATTCGGCGTCGGAAGCTTTAGTTATCTCTAATGAAAAAAATCAATTAGGAGTGTTGGAAAATAGTATCAAAATTGGTCGTGATTCTCTCAAAAGTACAGCGCTGCCTGTGGACACTAAAAATCAAATTGCTGAAAGACTCAGACAAGCAGTTTCCGGGGTGCAAGAACGCAACCGTTTCGAGCAGCACAGCAAGTTTGTTTTGGATGTGAGTGTCAGTCCCGACGGCAATTCAGTTGCTTCGGCAAGTGCTGACAAAACTGTTAAATTGTGGATCAAAGAAGGTAAGTTATTAAAAACTTTCAATCACCCAGATAGCGTGACGAGTGTTAGTTTTAGTCCTGATGGAAAAACGATCGCTACTGGTTGTGCCGATCGCACAATTAGAATTTGGCAAGTAGATAACGACAAAAGTGCGATAGGCATTTTATCCGGCCACCGCGATATCGTCACCAGCGTCAGTTTCAGTCCCGACGGCAAAACCCTAGCTTCCGCCAGTCACGACAACACCGTCAAAATCTGGAACCTTGCGAACAAAAAACTGCTGCAAACCTTAACCGGACACAAAGACTGGGTACTCGGCGTCAGTTTCAGTCCCGACGGCCAAACAATTGCCTCAGCAAGCGTTGACAAAACAGTAAAACTTTGGAACCGAGAAAGTAAAACGCAGAAATTTACAATTAATCCCAAAACATTAACCAAACATTCTGACATTGTTTACAGCATTAAGTTCAGTCCAAACAGTCTAGAACTCGTCTCGGCAAGTGCCGACACCACAGCCAAAATTTGGAACCGAAACGGTGAGGAAATCAGAACTCTCAAAGGACACAACGATGAAGTTGTCAGCGCGAGTTTCAGTCGCGACGGCAAAAAAATTGTCACCGGCAGTGCAGACGATACGGTGAAAGTTTGGAGTCGCAGTGGCACTTTACTCAACACTTTTCGAGGACATCAAGACGACGTAAGGGCAGTAAGTTTCAGCGGTGACGGCACTATTGCTTCCGCAAGTAAGGACAAAATAGTGAAAATTTGGAAACCGGATAGCACTCCGCTGAATAAGATTTTATCGGGACACGGAGACTGGGTTTACAAAGTCAGTTTTAGTGCTGACAGCAAAATAATTGCCTCTGCTAGCGGGGACAAAACCGTGAGACTTTGGCGGGCTGACGGCAGTTTATTCCAAATCTTAGAAGGTCACAAGAATTCTGTTACCTGGGTGAGCATTTCCCCTGATGATAAAACTGTTGCTTCGGCGAGCGATGACAAAACAGTGAAAGTCTGGAGTTTAAACGGCAAACTGTTAGATACTCTCAGCCACAGCGGCATTGTCAGAAGCGTGAGTTTTAGTCCAGACGGAAAGATAATTGCCGCCGCAAGTGCCGATCGCAAATTGTACCTCTGGCGCTGGAACGGTTCTAAAGCAACTTTGTTTGCAAAACTCGATCACAGCAATCCAGTAATTAGCGTTAGCTTCAGTCCCGACGGCAAAACTATTGCTACTGCTACCGCTGCTGAGGACAAGCCAAGCGGGAAGAAAAAGGCTTTTGAAATTACCGGAGAAAAGAGAGTTTACCTCTGGCAATTTAACGGTTCGTCGGCGAAAATTCTGAAAACTCTCGACCACCAGGACAGCGTTAAAAATGTTAGCTTCAGTCCCGACGGCAAGACTATTGCTGCTGCTTGTGCTGACAAAAAAGTTTACTTGTGGGGGTTTGATGGAAAGGTGGCGAATTTAACTGAAAAACTCGACCACAGCGATACGGTAGAAAGCGTGAGTTTTAGTCCCGACGGCAAATTAATTGCGGCGGCGAGTGGGGGAAATACTGTTAAGCTGTGGAATTTTGACGGCAAGAAGGCGCTGCTATCGAAGACTTTGGAATCGAGCGATCGGGTGTTGAGCGTTACTTTTAGTTCGGACAGCAAAACTCTGGCTTTTGCTAGCAGGGATAGAAGTGTAATTTTGTGGCCTGTGGAGAATTTGGAACTAAATAATATTATTGCTCGGAGTTGCGAGTGGTTGGGAGATTATTTGCAGAATGACCCGAATGTTGCTGAGGGCGATCGACTGCTTTGTCTTGGATTTGGGAAGCAGGCGTTAAATAAGAGGAAGTAAACCTTAAGCTAGGACGGGCTAGAAGCCCATCCCACAAAAATTATTTTTTCTTGTGGGTAAGCTAGGACGGGCTAGAAGCCCATCCCACAAAAATTATTTTTTCTTGTGGGGAGTAGGGGATGGGCATCTTGCCCGCCCGAAAATTTAATTAAAAGGACTTTTGCAAGATAAGACGGCGGTTTCAACCGCCGGGTATTCTTAAAACATCTATCTATTGACTAATTTTTTGTGTTGTAAATTTGCAGTAAATTAGACTAATAAACTTAACAGCACATCAATCCGCAATTCAAACAAAAGGTAAACCACATGGATGTCAACTCCCAAAATATCCAACAAATCCCGCCCTTCAACGAGACAAACGAGGAAACACCAGAGATAGGTGGCGGTTTGCCCGTAATAGAATATTGGGCAGAACATACATTGTCCCCGGAAGGGCCGAAACTTTGGAAAACTTTGCTGCACAAAAGTGCTTGTTTGTCATGTTCTTGGGGCACTGGCGGGCAGAAAGGAGGTTTTACAAATGAAGAGGGCGAAAAACTTCAGCGGTGCATGAAAAGCGTTGAAGCAATCTCCGCTGAAATCAAGCCGGCTATCTCAACTCAATTTTTTGAAAAGAAGAGTATTGCAGAACTTCAGCAATTAACTTCAATGGAAGCCGATAGGTTGGGAAGGCTGAGTTTTCCGATGATTTTGCGGGCTGGTTCATCTCATTACGATCGCATTTCTTGGGAAGAAGTTTATCAAATTGCCGAAGCTGCTTTTCGCAAAACCCCCGAAAGAGTGGCATCTTACAGTTCCGGTCGTTCATCCAACGAAGCGGCTTTTCTGCTGCAATTGATGATGCGGGCGATGGGTTCCAATAACTTAGCAGATTGTTCCGATCTCTGCCACGCTCCCTCGACAACTGGCTTAAGCGAAATGTTTGCCACCCGCACCTCGGTAGTGAGTCTAGAAAACTTGAAGCAAGCAGATTGCGTCATACTCGCGGGCAGCAATTCTTCCTACAACCATCCCCGCTTGATGAACGAGTTAATTAAAATTCGCGACAAAGGCGGTAAAATAATTGTCATCAATCCGGTGATGGAAATCGGGTTAGTCAAGTTTGGTTCCCCCGCATTTCCCGTCAAGTCGCTCATCCCCGGTTCCGATATTTCCTCCTTATACTTGCAACCAATTCCGGGCAGCGATACGGCGCTATTTGTCGGCATCCAAAAATCTTTAATCGCACAAAAATTGCTGGACGAAAGCTATTTGCAAGCCTATACAGAAGGCTGGGAATCAGTAGTCAAGCACGCCCGCGAAACCGATTGGCAAACTATTACTAAAACCTGCGGAGTTTCCCAAGCAGAAATTGAGGCGGCAGCCAAAATTATCGGCACGTCCCAGCGAGTTGTATTCGGTTGGGCGATGGGAATTACCCAACACGATAACGGTGTAGATAACGTTTTCAGCATTGCCAACACGGCATTAATGACAGGAAATGTCGGCAAAGAAGGGGCGGGATTAATGCCCGTCAGAGGACACTCAAACGTCCAAGGATTCGGCTCTATGGGCGTCACTGTGAAGCTGAAAAAAGAAATTCAACAAGCTTTAGAAAAGTTATTGAATCGTCCCCTGAGTCCTGTGAAGGGCTACGACACTCGATCGCTCATTGAAGCAGCAGATGCAGGCAAAGTCGATACCCTGATGTGTCTGGGCGGCAACTTGTATGGGGCAAATCCAGATTCAACGCAGGCAAAACGGGCTTTAGGTAAAATTGAAACTATTATTTACCTCGCAACTAAACCGAACTTAGGGCATTTTAGCGGATTGGCAAAACACAATACAATTGTGATTCCTGTACTGAACCGCTTTGAAAATCCCCACAAAACAACAGTGGAATCCGGTAATAATTTTGTGCGTTTAAATGATGAGGGCGAAACTCATCTCAAAAATGCCGATCTGATTACCGAGGTACAATTTTTGACAGAATTAGCCAGCAGAATTCACGGCGATTTTCCCGTTGACTGGCGCAAACTTCAAGACACAAAATACGTTCGGCAATTGATTGCACAAACGATTCCCGGCTATGAAAAAATAGCGACAATTGATGATACAAAAGAAGAGTTTACCATCGGCGGTCGCATTTTTACGGAACCTAAATTTCCTACAGAGTCTGGGAAAGCGAAGATGTTTGTCACCCCTTTACCTAAGCTGAAATTACCGGAAACCAAAGAGTTTGGAGTACCGGAATCAACAAAGGGTATTGTTGTGGCATTGATGACGGGACGCAGCTATTCTCAGCACAATACTGTCGTCTACAAAATTGATGATAAATACCGGGGAATGCCGCACCGCAACTGCATTTTGATGAACAGTGCGGATGCAGAAAGTGTGGGTTTGAAGGAACATCAGCGGGTTACGGTGCAGGGAAATGTGGGGAAAATGGAAAATGTCGAGGTGATTTACGGGGCGGTTCGCGTGGGTGCTGCTTTGATGTTTTATCCTGAAGTTAATGTGATTTTTCACCCGGAAATTGAAAGGCGATCGGGCACGCCTGCTTACAAGCGCGTACCTGCTTTTGTTTATGCACAAGCGTAATCAGAGTGGACACGGCAGTGCCGTTTCCCTACCATTAATTGGGTAGGGAAACGGCATTACCGTGTCCTCCGTTTCTATCACTTTAAACAACAAAAAAATCAGATTCCCCGATCGAACTTACCGCCATTCCCGTTAACAGCGCCAAGACTTGTCCGGTGCTGCCGATCCGAATTTCAGTATCGTTGCCTGAAGGTACGATCGACAGTTGCTCGAATGTCAAACCATCAACTAACACTAACCAATCCACACCAGGAGCAAAATCAACAATCGTATCCGTACCCCCATCCGGCTGCAACACAATGTCATCGACACCGACACCGGTGATAATAGTATCGTTTGCCCGACCGCCCTGCAGCCAATCCCCCCCGCCCCCGCCAGTTAACAGGTCCATGCCTTTGTCGCCGTAAATATAGTCACCGCCTTCGCCACCGTCCAAAGTATCGCTTTGCCGCCCCCCACTAATCGTGTCGATTCCCGCACTGCCTAGAATACTGTTAGCTAATTCATTTCCAAGTACCTGGTCATCCCCGAGCGAACCTACCAGATTTTCGATATCCGCGCCAAAAGCAATGTACGTGCCAAAGGTTTCAGTTGTATAAAGCCGATCGAGATCACTACCTAGCGGCACCTGCGAAGTTTGTATATAGTAGCCCAGATCTCCCAGAGCGCTCTTTGCCGTCAGCGGCTTACCCTGATTCATGTCCAAAGAATAAACGTTGTTGGCAGGCAGTGCTGAAAAGTCCAAAGTATCGCTGCCGCCGCCGTCCCAGATAGTTTGAACGGTATTGAAATTAGTGCTGTCGAATTTGTAAACATTATCACCACCGTTAAAATCGCTGCGGGCACCGTAGAGATACTGCAATGCCCGGATGTCATAAGCCATCAAACTCCGGGGATTTTCGCCGTTAGAATCCCTAAATGTATATGCGGCATTGTAGGACATGATCGTATTTCTCGTATTGTCCTTGTCAAACGGAAGATACGGAGGGTCTCCGGGGTTTCCTGTTAAGCCGCTGCTGGAGCCGTTGTAGTTGCCGGGGTGCTTCAAACCCATCGCGTGAGCGATTTCGTGAATTAAAATCCAGTGGCCGTAACTGCCGGGACCTGAGGAAAAAGCTCTTGCCGGATCGTTTTCACGGATTTTTTGGAGGTGGATGGCGCCCGCGCCCAACTGGCTCGGATAACCACTGTAGGCAGTGCCGTCAGCACCCGGCCCGTCAGAAAACATAATTCTGATGTTGCTTTGGGCCGAGTCTGGAACTTCTACAAAGTTGAGCGGCAAGACTGTGGCATAATTGTCCCGCAAGATTTGGCGGACATTCTGTTTGATTCGATCGTTAACTTCCTCAATATTGGTTTCGTCTCTATATGCAAAATAACTGTCCGAGCTGCCAGCAGTCACAAAACTGTAGGTGATGGTGCCGCCGGGAGCCACGTTCCATTTGTCTGGCTGTTGGGGGTTTGCTCTACTGCTTATCAGCAGAGCATCGATATCGTTAGAGTTGCTGAAGGCGGAAGCTTGAGCTGCCGATCGTTCGGCGCTGGAATCGGAGGTTTGAGCGCGGCTGCTACAGATCGGGCAGCTATGTTTTGAAGCACCTTGCAACAAATCTGAATTGTTATTAGTTAAGTCACTCAGAGTGTAAACAGACATGAGGTTCCTTCCAATTCGAGGCCAGATGATGTTGATTAATATTATTAAATAAGCAGATATGAAAGTCAATTCATAAAATTTATGACTTTGACTTCATAAAAATTATATTTATCAAGAAATATTACCCACAAACGATCGGTGGTCACGAATGATTTGAGCTTGCTGCTATTAACTCTTAATTTGCAAAGCTCTACCCCGCCAAGTCCATCCCCAACCAGTTTCAGTTTTAATCGCAGAACCGATCGCCATTGCCGCCACTAACGCACCTCCGAAGCCTCCCAACCACCAGTATTTCGTCGGACATTCAGAAATCTCGGCACCCAAGCGGCGCAAAGTGTAATGCTGCCAAATTACGATTACGGATAAACAGATAGTTAACCAGGTAATTGGCAATTGGTAATTGGTAATTGGTAATTGGTAATTGGTGATTGTCAGAATTTCTGCCAAGTCCCCGTTTGCCAGCAAAATAGCTAATGCCAACCACGGCATCGGATAAAGAAAAAACATAATTGCAGCCATGTAAACCATCAGCCCCCAACTGCGGTTAGCGCCGAGATACAAATTCTTTGTCCAGCCTTCCCACAATGCGTTCCAAGACCGATACATCCGCACGGATGCCAAATTTGACCCGGAATAAAGTCCGAGCTTTAAACCCGCACGTTTGATGCGCCTAGCTAATTCCACATCTTCCACAATTTGGCTGGCAACTGCTTCGTGACCGCCGATTTTTTCGTAGGCCGATCGCCTAAATAACATGAATGGCCCGCCGGCAAAAGCACTGTCTGTTTTCGAGGCATCGTTGACGGCGGTAAAGTCGTAGCAAACTGCTAAGTGATTGAACATTATCGGCTGTACTAACCACTCGGCAAAACACTCACAAACCAGCGCTGGCATACAGGTGAACAAGTCTATTTTCTCGGTTTCGGCTGTGGCGATAGCGGTTTCGATCGCCCCTGGTTTGAGTCGCACGTCGGCATCGATAAATAATAAGAAGTCTCCGGTTGCTACCTGAACAGCTTGGGCGCAGGCCCAGTTTTTGCCCGCCCAATATTGGTTGGTTGGTCGCGGCTGACCTGCTAATATTTTAAGCCGGGGGTCGTTGAGATGCTGTTGCAGGGTTTGCCCGATCGCTAGTGTGTCGTCTGTCGAGCGATCGTCTACAATTAAAACCTCTAAGTTGTCCACAGACAGCGATGTACTCTCCAAAATGGCGATCGCGCAATCCCGAATATTCTCTGCCTCGTTGTATGCTGGTACGATTACCGAAACTTTAGGGAACTGCGCGACGGGTTCCGGTGAGGGCCTCGCGGAAATTCTGTCGGTTCGAGGCGCATTTTTGACCGATCGGCGCAAATTCTTAGTGTAAGCTCTACTTACAATCAGAGAAAAAATTAGCAGGGTTAACAATATCAAAGCGAACTGACCTCAAAATTTCGGTACAGGATTTGTCTCCCTAAATATTAAAAAATATTAAAGCAAAAAGCTAGTCGATCACCCGAAAAGTTATTTTGACCGAAAGCATCCAGGATACAAGCCCCCGGATTCATCCGTGGGGTCAATGCTTCAATCTAAAATCTAAAAT
>NZ_JAUBTR010000001.1:156724-212187 GCF_036705045.1 Microcoleus sp. BR0-C5 | reverse complement strand
CTAAAATCTAAAATCGATTGACCGAAAGCATCCAGGATACAAGCCCCCGGATTCATCCGTGGGGTCAATGCTTCAATCTAAAATCTAAAATCTAAAATCTAAAATCGATTGACCGAAAGCATCCAGGATACAAGCCCCCGGATTCATCCGTGGGGTCAATGCTTCAATTCTAAAATCTAAAATCTAAAATCTAAAATCGATTGACCGCCTCCTTTGCTATAATTTGTGAGCATCTTTCGGCTCGCCCGCAGCGAGGGGCAAGACCCCTCACCCAGACAGCGACCGAAAAGCCGAGGATAGATATCAGTTTTCAGAGGAGATTGCAATGGGCGAATTTGTGACAGTCGATGTGTTGGCGAACACGATAGCGGTACTCGGCGCTTTGGGTTTTTTCTTTTTGGGATATCAAGCTTTGCAGATGTTGAAAAAATAAAGTATGTCAGAACTGAGATGTTGCACCATTGTCAAGAACGGGCAAGATGCCCGTTCCACAAAGAATGAGTTTTCTTGTGGAACAGGCATCTTGCCTGTTCCTAAACAATTAATTGAGAATGGTGCAATATCTCAGTCAGAAGTCAGAAGTCAGAAGTCATATCAATTCCGGTTACACCGGAATGATGGGGACTGGGGAGTGGTCCGTGGGGAGTGGGGGAATGTGGAATTGCGCGACCTTGACTTTATCATTCCCATGCAACCGGAAACAATATCAGAAGGAAAGAAGGAAGAGGGAAGAAGGAAGAGGGAAGAAGGAAGAGAGAAAGAAAGAAGAAGGAAAGAAGTCAGAAGGAAAGAAAGAAGAAGGAAAGAAACAACTATTCAGAATACCAAATGCCCAGTTTTGCCCATGCCCAATGCCCAGTTTTGCCCATGCCCAGTTTTGCCCATGCCCAATGTCCTGTTTTGCCAATACCCAGGAACACCTAATTTACCTGAAAAAGTCTATACCACTGACTCAACATTGCGACTGTTTCTTGCGAAAATCAACAAAAAAAAGGCTGGGTTATTATCATGGTGAGCCAACTTTTAGATGGACGCTATCAAATCATTGAAGTCATAGAAACAGGAGAATTTGGGCAAACCTATCTGGCCAAAGATATTCGCCGTCCCGGAGAACCGCAGTGCTTTGTCAAGCACCTGCGTCCCGGTACGACCGAACCGAAATTAATTAATACTACGCGCCGTCTTTTCCAAAAAGAAGCAGAAGTTCTAGAAAGGCTAGGTCAACACGACCAAATTCCTCAGCTATTCGCTTATTTTGAAGAAAACGAAGAATTTTTCTTAGTTGAATCCTTTGTTGCCGGTCACTCGCTATCAACCGAGATTGTACCGGGCAAGCCTCTAACTGAAGAAAAAATGATTCCTTTGCTGAAGGAACTGTTAGAAATTTTAGTGTTTGTACACGGACAGGGAGTAATTCACCGAGATATTAAACCAGGGAATTTAATCCGCCGCTATTCAGACAACAAGTTAGTTTTGATCGACTTTGGCTCGGTGAAAGAAATTCACATCGCTCAAAGACAAGCGCCGGTAACGGTGCGGATTGGCACTCTGGAATATATGCCGATCGAACAATTTCAATACAACCCGCAACTCAACAGCGATATCTACGCTTTGGGAATGATTGGCATCCAAGCAATGACGGGTTTGCCGGCTTACGATTTGCCGAAATTGCGGGATTTGAAAAATTCTAATAAAGGCGAAATTGTTTGGCGGCATTTAGCCACCTGTTCCCAAGCGCTGGCTGATGTTTTAGATAATATGGTGCGCTACGATTTTCGGGAGAGGTACCAGTCGGCGGCGGAAGCTTTAGCCGATTTGAGGAAAATTGGCGATCGCTCGCGGGCGCGGATTCCCAAGCTAACAATATATCGCGAAGAAGTCGATCGGCGTAGCAGCAGCCGGGGTGATATTACCGTCGTCGGTCGGAGAATATTAGATGAACTGCGCGTCAGTTTGGAATTGCTGCCAGAAGAAGCAGAGGCGATCGAAGATGAGGTATTGAACCCTTACCGGAAATACAGGCAAAAAGGCGAACGCTACGAACAATCACTGCAAGAAGCAATGCAGCAAGAATATCCCTTTTCTGTGGAAACTCGCGACGAGTTAAAACGCTTGCAGCAAGTTTTAGGGCTTACCGACGAAGATGCCGCGAAAATCGAAGAATTAGTCATTCCTAAATCTTTATTTGCTAAATTGTACAAGGCGATATCCACAGTTTTGGAGGGACACCGCAACCCCAATCTGCCACCAGCGAGTAGCGCCCCTCACCTCGAATTGCAGGCAAGTCCGGCGGTATCCCCGCAGGTAAATCTGAACGGAAAAACCGATTTTTCGTTAGCGCAGCCCGCCCCTACGGGGGCTACGCCAACGGAGAGGATCGCCAGCCCAGCAGCACTTGTCCCCAAAGAAACTCGCAAATTCAATCCTTATCTCGCCGGGGCAACTATTGCGGCTATCTTAGCTGCGATCGGCGGAATTTACGGATATCTCAAATGGCAAGAATGGCAGCAGCTAGCCCAGAAAGAATCCCAACAGCTCAATCAAATTGAAGCTCTTTATACAGCCAGCAATTATGAAGGCTGCATCAGCCAAATACCAACAATTGCCGACACTTCCAGCACCTATGCGTCAGCTCAGGAGTTACAAGAACAGTGCCAAGCAGGTCTGCGTTGGAAGAACGCCAAAGTCAAAAATTTCGCTCAGCATTCCGATGCAGTTGGGTCTGTTGCTTTCAGTCCAGACGGCTTAATGTTGGCCAGCGGTTCTAAAGACAAAACCATCCAAATTTGGGATTTAGCTACAGGCAAGTCGATCCGCACTTTTCCAGGAGATTCCTCCACTATTTGGTCGGTTGCTTTTGACTCAAACGGTACGAAACTGGCGACTGGCACCGGTTTTTGGCGAGTCATGCTGTGGGATTTGAAAACAGGGCAAGTGATTCGCAGTCTCGACCACACTGCTTCTGTTTGGTCTGTCGCTCTCAGTCCCGACGGACAGCTTGTGGCTAGCGGCAGCGGAGACAAAACCACAAAGATTTCGGATGCAGCAACTGGTCGTTTGATTCAGAGTTTTCCAGACCATACAGATTTTGTTTATTCTGTTGCTTTCACTCCAGATGGAAAAAGTTTGGTTAGCGCTTCTAAGGATAAAAAAATTACAGTTGTTGATGTCACAACAGGGGCGTTGCTCAAAACTATTGAGGGACATGGCGACGCGGTGAGGTCGGTTGCTGTTAGCCCGGACGGCAAGACAATTGTTAGCGGTTCCTACGATGAAAGTATTAAAATTTGGAATATCGAAACAGGCGATTTAATTCGCTCTATCAAGGGACATTCTGACGATATTGTCTCGGTTGCTATCAGCCCGGACGGGAAGTTTATTGCCAGCGGGAGCAAGGATAAAACTATTAAAATTTGGGATTTTGCTACCGGAGAATTGCTGAATACTTTGACGGGACATTCCGATGAGGTTTATGTGGTGACTTTTAGTCCCGATGGCAAAACTATTGCTAGCGGTTCTAAAGACAATACTATTAAGTTGTGGCTGAGATAATTGTCACCTGTCATTTAATTGCTATAATTCAGCTCGTTTTTTAAGGTTTGGGGAAAGTGCCAATAAGGCGTTTCTAATTCGTCCTCAGTTGGAGAATTTTCAGTTGAGTCCTCTCTGATTTGAAAAAAGTGGTAGAGGTTAGCGACAGTTAAATCGGATATTTCTTGCCAATTCGAGGCAGCTAAACCTTGATAGCCAGTAGCGATAGCCTGCTGGCTGACATAAAATTCGTATCTCCGGCGAATTTCCGGCGACACAGCGAAGGTTAGCTGGTCGCGCAAGGATAGAAAGTGAGACTTTTGCTTTAAACTTTCATAAAGTGAAGGTTCCGCAGCTAATACCGTGAATGTAGTGTACACGCTGCTTTTTAAACTCTCGCCGCTGAGTTTATCTAAACTAGCTAACTGGTGCTGCTCTTTTGGAGACAAAGTTTGCATCCAATCAACCTCATTTTGCCAAAATTCTATTACACTTAAATCATGACCGAGAATCCTAGTAACTTCGGGAAATAAAAAATCTAGTTCGGGTTCGGATTGACATCCTTTAACAACAGTTAGAAGATTTTGACAAATTTTTGATTGGAGTTCCAGCAGGCGATCGCTCACCATATCGTAGGCCCGCTGCAAGTGAAACGTGACGCCGATCGCCTGCTCGATCGCCCAGACACATTCCATTTGCCTGAGCTTTCCTGCAGAAGACAGCCCCTCCAACAAACTAGAATTATCATAAATTTTTAAAGCCTCAAACAGCATATCCCGCCCCCTATTAATTTCGGAATTCCGAAGTTTAAGATCGGGAACTGTCAGGGCTGACTGACAGCGTTTTATAGCTTTAGAAAAAATCTCGTAACCGTTAACCAATTTCTGGCGGTGCATTTCAAAACTAGAGTCGTGAGCCACCTTAAAAATCTGCTGGATCACCTCTACTCCCCTATCTTTGAGGATGTGTCTGAGATCGATAAATCCGTCTTTAATTTTTAGCTTTTGGTGCTTTGCCTCTTCTCGGATTTTTAATACTTGGTTGAGGTTTACTGCTGACAAAACTGTGCTCGATACAGTGCCAATACCAATGACAGCAGCAGTCGCTTGCATAACTGCCAAATTAATTTTCAGACAGTTAAGCATTCTGTATATTTTTTGAAACCCCTGATGAGTTTGAGCCACCTGCAACGGCGCCACTGTCACGTACACGGGAGCTACCAGCGGCTGTATGGGGCCACCTGCGGCTAACTGTGCGAGCAATCCTAGAACTCCGCGCGAGGAGCTAGTTCCAGTTGTTGATTGATAAAAGATTTTTGCAAGCTCCACAAACTCCCCTGTCACCGGATCTCTAGCGGCAGGGAGCAATTTTCCTGTTTTGGTAGTAGGCTGTACCAGTTTGCCAGTATTGAGTAGAGCCTGAGTTGCAGGGGTGAATAGATAATCCATGTTGTGACACCAGTTTTAAAAAAATGCAACTGTAGGCCCGTACTCCAAACCACGATAGTCACCAGTCATTCCCAATTCTTCAATTCTTTAATCTAAAATCTAAAATGGTATGACTCAGCTCGTATTCAAAAAGGCAGATGTTTTGTATTGTATGCTATTTAGGGGAACGAGGGATGAAAGGAAATGAATGAGTATCTCAAGGTATTCCAGGCTCTTACCCAGTTTAGCGATCGATTGTTGGCAGACGAATATCAATCCGTGGAGATTAAACAGTCAGCTACCCAACTCAGTTTAGATGTGGAACCTTGTATTGACGAAATTAAGCAATCTGCCATCAGACTCAAGGGGCTACTTCAGGTATGTTTCAAAGATGTATCTCAGGCTGAGGATGTCTGGAATAGCAAGCCGAGAATTGCGCGAGCATCTCCTGTTGATGTCTGGGAGCAAATTGGCGAACTAAGCGGATGCGATGTGAGAATTCGCAGTTTAGGAAAACAGGGCAAATCTGATGCTGTTGCTAAAGTTCGCCAATCTTGGAGCGACAAGGCGACCAAGTTAAAACATCAGTGGTTTTTGTGGGATAAAAACCCTCAAGTCTTTCAAAGAGATACTATTGGTTTTTTTGAAAAAGATAATTTGCACAAAGAGTTGCGGAATGAAGTTGATGCCCAAGCCGAGCGAGTGATGTTAATTATGGAGAATGAACTAAGTTTAATTTTTAAAGAATTACAATCTATTGATATAGAAAAGATTGAATTTTGTATTGAATGCTTCGACCTAAACAGTCAGTCGAAATTTAGAGAGCGACTGCAATCAATAGGCGGGGAGATTGTATCGAAGTTTACGGAGCCACTGAAATATTTGCCTGATTGTTATATGAAGACTTTTAAAGAAACGCTGAAACAACCTGTAGAAAGTTTGGTTCATAAAAGCAAGATGGGAATCAGTTTGGTCGATTTTGAAGAGTCCTGCAAAGGGATTGGACTCATCCTGGATAAGATGATTATAGCAATTTTTGAGGAGCGCATGAAACTGGCAACTCACACAGTGGAAAAAGCGATAAAGTTCTACAATAATTTTTTAGAGAAGCAGGCGCGGTATCAGCAAGAGGCGCCCCAACAGCGAGCGGCGGAAAAAGATTGGATCGAATACCAGCGGCAGCAACTCAGGGAAGTTCAGCAGTATATTGATGCAGTCATTAGTCATTAGTTATTGGTCATTAGTCATTAGTCATTAGTTATTGGTCACTGGTTATTGGTTATTGGTTAGTAGTTATTGGTTATTGGTTATTAGAACGAACAACTAACAATTAACAAATAACCACTGACCACTAAAAACAGTCAACAGTCAACAGTCAACAGTCAACAGATTATTGATATTGACCGCTGATTTCGTAAACTATCGCGCCCAAAGACGCTAAGCTAGCTAAAATTAGCATTCCGGCAGGCATGAATTTTTGAGTTTTAACAAGGCGCACAATAAAGACTATTACTAAAACAGCGGAGATGGCTGCTGCTAATGTTAAACCCCAACTTTGTCCCATGAGTTGTGCGGTGCCGGCAAAAATTAGCAGGGAACCGCTAATCAAGCCCGAAATGAGCGAGGCTTGGCTTTTGGCCTTGATATAACCCATGATGCCGCCAACCAGTGTTAAAATGCCGTAGCCGATCGCCGCTGCTGTACCTAAATTCATTTTTAATCCTCCCGATTTCACTCTTTGCATCTAAATTTATACAGCGCAGCCTGCAATTAATGTCACGAATTGTTAGAAAATTTATTAAAGCCAGTCAGGATATCTAACTGTTATACAATTGCCATTATGTCAGCCCTAACTTCTGGTGCGATCGCCCAAATCCGTTACCTCCAGCGCCTCGCAGCATCCCTGCTGCTGTATCAATCTGTTCTCAAAAGCCCTGCGGGTCAAGCTTTTCTCGACTTGCTGCAAGCCCTCCACCACAGCGAAGTCAGCGGTTTGGAATGTCAGGTAGCTTACGGGAACTGGTTCAAAGTTCAGGCTGCTAAAAATTTAAGCTGGAAAGATTCTCTGATTTCCGAAATTCTCAAAGACGAAAACCCCTTTTCACGCCGAGCACAGCAAACAGATTTTGCAAGTTTGCCCCCCGCTTTGGTGGAGGCAGCCCGACATGATTTAGAAGTGCTGCAAAATATTTACGAATGCAGCAGCGAACAGTTGAGCAAGTGGGTGCGGGTAGCGGGTCAACTTGACGCAGTGCCTCCGATTTGGCATTCAGAAACTGTAGCAGAACAGGAAGATTTGCCGCTGCACGGAAAACTGGAAAAATGGTCGAGCGCGGCGGAATCTTTGGCAGTTTATTACAGACAGTTTGGTACTGGTTTGTTTGCCGAATATCGCGCTTTTGCGTGGCGGGGAAGGCAGTTGGCGAGTATTTCGCATCCCGATGGCATAACTTTAAAAGAGTTGGTTTGCTGCGATTGGCAGCGGGATGCTCTGGTGAAAAATACGGAGTTTTTGCTGGCAGGTTATCCGGCTTTGCACGTCTTGCTGTACGGCAGCCGCGGTTCGGGTAAGTCTTCTTTGGTGAAGTCGCTATTAAATGAGTTTGGATCTCGCAATCTGCGCTTGATTGAAGTATCTAAATCGGATTTGCAAGATTTGCCGCTAATTGTCGAGCAGTTGCGGGGAGTTCCTCAAAAGTTTATTATTTTTGTGGATGACCTTTCCTTTGAGGAAGATGACGATGCTTTTAAAGCTCTGAAAGTTGTCTTGGAGGGGAATGTCACTGCTCGCTCTCAAAATGTGGTAGTTTACGCCACATCTAACAGACGGCATTTAATTCGAGAGTTTTTTGACGACAGACCTCGCCCCCGCGATGGAGATGAAGTTCACGCTTGGGATACTGTGCAGGAAAAACTTTCATTTAGCGATCGATTTGGCTTGACTTTAACTTTTGAACCGGCCGATCAAAACACTTATTTAACAATTGTCCGACATCTGGCAGAACTTGCTGAAATCAAACTCGCTGCTGATGATTTGGAACACCGCGCTAAAGAATGGGCAACTCGTCGCAACGGGCGATCGGGCAGGACTGCGCGGCAGTTTGTTGATTTCCTGAAAGCAGATTTAGCCCTGTTTGACAAGTAGATCGTCTGCGCTGGGAGGGCGGGTTTTACCTGAAATATGGGAAGGCAATTCATGAGCTGATTAAACCCGCCATTGCAGCGCCAAAGGGCGAAATAAAAATTCTTAAGTTTTTCATAATTTTATTGATAATAAATAACTAACAAAATTTGATATAATTATCAAAATCTCCCAAGAAACCTCCAGAGCCAGAACCCATCCTGACTCCATAAATCGACCACTAAATAATGAGGAAAATATCATGGGTTTATTTGATAAAGTATCGCAGACTCGCCAAGAAACAGAAGTAACGTTAGGGCCTGCCGAATCATTTGCGGCGATCGCCCTAATTGCCGTAGCAGCCGACGGTTACATCAATGACAGCGAAAGTAAAGCGATTAGCATGACGCTATCTCGGATGCAACTGTTCCGCAGTTATCCTGATGACGTGATGAGAAAAATGCTCGATCGCCTGCTGATGATTATGCAACGGCAAGGAGTTGAGGTACTGTTTAATGCCGCTTTAGCAACGCTTCCCGACGAACTTAAAGAAACAGTCTTTGCTGTGACAACTGATATCGCTTTAGCAGATGGCGAGGTTTCAGAAGAAGAAGAACAACTTTTGAACGATCTTTACAGTGCATTGGGGATTTCCGAAGATATTGCCCTCAAGATTATAGACGTGATGTTGATTAAGAACAAAGGTTAAGAAAGAAGGGGGAGGAGTGAGGAGGGCGAGTTTTACAATAGAAAAAATTAGTGCCTACTTACTTAGCTGACAACTTCTCCAAAAGTGCGGTTTTACCGATATGATGGTTGGTAAAAGTGCGATCTAATTTGCGATCGCCAGCTACTACCTCAAATGCCTTTCACTTACACCCGTACTGTTCGCTTTCAAGATACCGATGCTGCTGGAGTCGTTTACTTTGCTAACGTTTTGGCGATGTGCCACGAAGCTTACGAGGCATCTCTAGCAGCATCGGGAATCAATCTCAAAGCATTTTTCAGCAATCCCGAGGTTGCTTTTCCCATAATTCATGCTAGTGTAGATTTTTATCGCCCAATGTTTGCGGGCGATCGGCTGATAATTCAATTGACGCCTAAACAAGTTACTGGCGATGAATTTGAAATTGCCTATCAAGTATTTTCTGAGGAAGTTGCAGGAAGAAGCGCTGCTAAAGCTCTTACTAAGCACGTTTGCATTGATGCAGTTAGCCGAACTCGAAAACAGCTATCGGAAGACTTGATGGAGTGGATGAGGAAATTTGAGAGTTGATATCTGTGATTAGCTCTATCTTTAAATAATAGCAGGGTATGACAGTTAAATTTCTGTTTTGTTGATATTATTTCTGACTTTTTGATAGTATGTCAAATCGCAATTATGCCATTGTGGGCACGGGAGCTTTAGGCGGATTCTACGGTGCTAGACTGCAACAAGCAGGTTTAGAAGTCAATTTTTTGCTACGCAGCGATTACGATCACGTCAAAAAACACGGTTTGATTGTCGAGTCTCCCGAAGGCGACTTCACCCTCCCCCAAGTCCGCGCCTACCACGACGCGCACAAAATGCCTCAGTGCGACGTAGTAATTCTAGCGCTGAAAACAACTCAAAATCACTTGTTGCCTAAAATTTTGCCTCCTTTATTAAAGGATAACGGGGCGGTTTTAGTATTGCAAAACGGATTGAATGCCGAACCGGAAGTAGCTAAAATTGTTGGTGCAGAACGAGTGGTTGGCGGGCTGTGTTTTCTCTGCTCTTATAAAGTTGGGCCCGGTCATATCTGCCACTTAGATTACGGCACTATCACCCTGGGAGAATATGCCCAGGACTACAAAGCAATCGGTATTACTGATAGATTGCACCAAATTTCTAAGGATTTTAAACGTGCTCATATTCCTATTAAGATGAGCGAAGATTTGCTATTGTCAAGGTGGAAAAAGCTGGTTTGGAATATTCCTTATAACGGGCTGTCTGTAGTGTTGGATGCGAGAACTGACGAACTGATGACTAATCCTGATACTCTGATTTTAGTGGAGGAAATCATGGGGGAAGTGGTAGCGGGAGCCAAAAGTTGCGATCGCATTATTCCCGATGACTTTATCCCACAAATGCTTGAATACACTCAGAAAATGAAGCCTTACCGCACCAGCATGAAAATCGATTATGATGAATCGCGGCCCCTGGAAGTTGAGGCGATTTTTGGTAATCCGATACGGGTGGCGCAGCAAGCAGGTATTAAGTTGCCCCAAATAGAGGTACTTTACCGAATGTTGAAGTTTGTGGATTTTCAAAGACAAGAAGCGGAGAGGACGAGAAGGCTATTAGGTTTGTCGTAATTAGTCAGTTGACTGTTGACTGTTGACAGTTGACAGTTGACAGTTGACAGTTGACAGTTGACAGGAGTCGGAAATAAGCCTGAGAAATTCTGCCTTCTGCATTGATTGCGATCGCCTAATAATTATTGATATTTTATCGCCATTTCTTGCAATTGTTCTCGATTGACTTTGCCTTGAGAATTGCGCGGCAATTGTTCGACGACTACCCAATATTTCGGTCGCTTAAACTTGCTCAACTTATCTTCTATTGCCGCTTGCATATTTTTGACAGTAACTTCGGAATTAGCGGGAACGTAGATAGCCGTAACGACTTGACCCCAATCTTTGTCTGGCAAGCCAATTACAGCAATATCCGCAACTAAATTAGTCGATCGCAAAACGGCTTCGACTTCCGCCGGAAAAACATTTTCTCCGCCTGTGATAATTTTGTCGCTGCTGCGTCCGACGATATTTAAGTAGTTATTTTTATCAAAAAATCCCAAATCGTCTAATTGAAAGTATTGGTCATCGGCAAAATTTTTCGGATAATAACCCAACGCCAAAGATTTAGCATTTACCACAATATTTCCGATTTGATTGTCGCACAAAATCTCGCCATTGGTACTGCGAATAGTTATTTTAGCGTGCGGTAAAATCTCACCCGAACTGTTATTGCCAGCGAGAAAATCTTGGGGTTTTAGTGTAGCAATTTGCGAGGCAGTTTCGGTCATGCCGTAACTAGGCGCTAATTTAATTTGATAGTTTCTAGCTGTTTCTAAAAGTTCCGGCCAAGCGGGAGCACCGCCCAAAAGTACGGCACGAAAGCGTCCAAGCCAATTAGCTGTATCTGGATTTTGCAGCAGCCGTTGCAGTTGAGTTGGAACTAAAGAAATGAAAAATTCTTCGGACTCAATCTGACATATTTTACCATTTTCTAATTCTTTAAAGGGCTGAATAGCCAGTTTTCCTCCGGTAGTAAAGGAACGCATGAATTGCATTAAACCGCTGACGTGGTATAATGGTAAAACGCAAAATGAGTTGATTTGGTCAACTTGAAAATATTGTTGAAAACCTTGTACTGATGCGGTTAGCGTTTCCCAAGTGTGGATGGCAAAACGAATTTTTCCCGACGAACCGCCGGTGGGAATCATAATCTTATCAGCACCGTTTTTAGTCGGCGAATGGAATTCGCGGCTATACAAACGAAGTCCGCCTTCGCCGACTGGGATATGGGGAGTGATGGCAAGCGGGCATTGTCCCAAAATTAAGTCGGGTTGAACTAAATCAAAGACTTGTTGCCATTCTTGTTTTACCCAGTTGGGATTGCACAGAAAAATCGGGCATTTGGCGGCGCGGGCGGCGATGAAACTGGCCAGAAATTGCACGGGTTCTGGTTCGGCGATGCAAATTTTTGGGGGTGTTTTTTGTGCGGGATTTTGGGTGAATTGTTGAAATAGCCGATCGACAATTTGGGCAAATTCGCGACTGTCACAACCGATAAGCCAATTATCGGGCAAGCTAGCCGCGATATCCAGGATATTTACTGTTAGATTTGTTGCCATAGATGCTTTCACCAAGTTTCTCGATCCAAAACAATTACAGGAGTTACTCACTCCGACAAAGAAACCGGGTTTTTTACCGAATTTGTCGGCTGCAACGCGTCTTTTCGTAAAAAACCCGGTTTCTGAGCCCCAGGAGTAATCTAAAATCTAAAATCTAAAATCGAATGATTGTCGTCGAACCAGCAATCGGTGCCGAAGCCCTGTGCTCTCTTATTTACAGATAATTCGGTTGCTAAATTTAATGCTGCTTCTCGGCCGATTTCGGTTTCAAATACTGATGAAAAAACAGCGTCTATATTGTGAGTTTGACAAAATTTTCGCAGTTGAGATGGAGAACCAGCAATCGCAGGTTTAATGACGAAAATTCCCCGCCAGCCTTGGCTGTAGCACTCTTGGATGCGATCGAGGTTGGCGGCAGATTCATCAAGGGCGATCGGAGTTGCATAAATAGCATTCAATTCTACCATTTCCTGAAACTGTGTTACTGGCAGCGGCTGTTCCAAAAATTCAATGCTTGCGGAAAAGTCACTTGCTTTTACCTTGTCGCAAGCTTCCAGCCATGTTTTAGCCTGCGAGTAACTGAGTCCCCCGTTGGCATCTAACCGCAAAAATGCTTTTTCGCGATCGCACAAATTGTGCATTGCTTCGATTAGCTGCTGAAAAATCTTTAATTCTTGTTCAATTGCAGCCACCCCAATTTTCCATTTAAACGTGCGATATCCCTCTAACCAAAGTATTGGTAAAGCCTGCAAAGCTGTTTCTCCTGCTGGCAATAAACCGCTGAACCGATTTTTTTCTTCCTCATTCCCAGCCTCTATCGATTGTTGACTGCTTAATACTGAACCCGCAATCAATGTCGATTTTAGGCGAAGTCTAGATCCCCCTAAATCCCCCTTAATAAGGGGGACTTTGAGACTATTTCTTGTCCCCCCCTTAGTAGGGGCGGTGCCCCCGTGCCCGTCCTTGGTTAGGGGGGATCTAGAGTTTGATAGTGCCGACTCAAAGCCAAATTGACAAGCCGGCAATTCAGCCGAAATAGCAAAAATCATCTCTGATGAAATATTACCTGGCAACTGGCGACAAAAATCTAAAGATTGCTCAAAACTTTCGGAACCAAACCAACTCAAAGGCGCAATTTCTCCCCAACCAATTTGATTGTTTTCGTCCACAATTCGCAGGATAATTCCTTCGCGAATATCCCAAATGCCGTGACTTGTTTGCAGTGGACGCTTAAATTTTCGCTGATAAGTGCGAAACTGGAATTGATAAAGCATTGGTTTTTTAATTAATCATAAAATTCTCTCACAACTGATCCAAAATGATCAATATTTTCAAAATGAATATTGTGACCAGCTTTTGGTACAATTTCCAGACGGGCGGCTGGACACAAGCTGGCAATTTCGGTATTTATAGTTGTAAATTTATCATCATATTCTCCCGCTAGCAAGAGGATGGGGATTTGATTTTGTGCGATTTTTTCCCAGAGAGAGGGCTGGTTGCCGGTTCCCATGTTGCGGAGGGATTTGGCTAATTCTAAGGGATTGTTTGCTAAGCGGGTTTCTATGAGTTTGTCGAAGTTGGGAGAGTTTTTTAAAGATTTGAATAAAGGGCGATCGTACCAGTTGAATAAAAAATCTTTAATGTTGCTATTTTCCAGCTTTTGTGCTAGCTGTAAATCGGCTTCCCGGCGGTGCGATCGCTCTTTTTCTGTCTTCAATCCCGGAGAAGCTGACTCTACCACTACTTTCTCGAATCTTTCAGGAAAATGTAATGTCATGTAAAGTGCCAATCGCCCACCCATTGAATAGCCCAACAACAAACATTTGTCTATTTGTAAATCATCTAATAACTCTATCAATGCTTGGGCTGTATTTGATATATTGTAGCAACTTTCGTCGCCGCTGACTCTGGTTTTTCCGTGCCCCGGAAGGTCAACTGCTAGACAGCAATAACTGTTAGAAAGTAAGGGAATGACATTGCTAAAGTCTTGACTGCTGCCCGTGAATCCATGCAAAAATAGAATTGTCTGCTGATTATTGTTGCCCGTTAAGGAATAGTGAAAGTTATAGTTATTAACTTTGTCCATATACAAATATATGATTCAATATGAGGTACGGATTGCTGAATTAAAGAAGATTGTGAGAAGTCGCCCAACTCTGCCAACTCCACCAACTCCCTCAACTTAGCAAACCATACCTCAATTTTACCGGAATTATCGATCGCCCGCTCTACAAAACAAACCCCAACGCCAGCAGCAATCCGCTCGAAAAATGCAGCGTGACTGCGATAAACTTAGAGTTGCTGACCTTTCCCGGTTGGTCGTGATAGTCTGTGACATGGCGGCAAAGGTCGATCGCAAATGGCAAACTCCCAAAAATTAACAACGTCCAACTTGGGAACATTCCCAAAGCCACAAATAGCACAGTCAAAGCATAAACGCTGCCGCATAACCACTGCAACGACTGAGCACCTTTTTTCGTACCGAGTCGCACAATTGGCGACTTTTTCCCCGCCGCCAAATCATCCTCAACTTGGTGAAAGTGAGAACAAAATAAAATGATACTCGTAGTAATTCCCACGATTACCGAAGCCGCAAAATTAGTGGCAGACCAAGTTTGAGTCTGACTGTAATAAGCAGCGGCTAAGGCTAGCGGCCCGAAGGTGAAAAAGCAGATTATTTCCCCCAAACCTTGATAGCCAAGACGAAACGGAGGCCCTTGATAAGTGTAGCCCAGAGCACAGCACAAAACTACTAGCAAAATTACTGTTGGGTCTTTTTGCCACCAGCTTATGGCAAAGATTCCCGACACTCCGACTGCTAAAAACAGGTTTGCCAGCCCGAAAATTAAAGCTTTATTTCCGGTTAAATTAACTAGGGAATGCGCTTTGTTTTTATCGATGCCTGTTTCCGAGTCAAATACATCATTGCTGAGATTCAGCCATGCTATAATCAAAATGGCTGACATTAAAAATGTCGAAAAGATTGACGAATTAATCGTTTGAGTTTCGGCAAAAGCAACTGCTGTTCCTACTGAAATAGGAATCACCGCAACGCTGTACATGGGCGGCTTGATTGCCGCCAGCCACAATTTACTATTTGGACGTTCAATTAACTTTGTTGTCATCACACAAACTTGATTCAATTGATAGCAGTTTAGTAATTTTACAATTTTATTGGTGAACAACGTCTACTCTGTATCGGGTTGAGTGCGCGGCTGACATCCACACAGAGGCTGTGGCGGCACTCAAACAGCGCAAGTAGCCCGTCTGTAAACCTCTGCGGGGGGCGATCGACTTTTGGGAAATTTAGCCGATCGATCTTAAAGTTTTGTGTCTAAATGTTTCGATCAATCGCCCGACGGTCGGTTTTTTTCCCCAACCGAGCCCAAACAGGGAGGGAAACTCAAAAGGTCGTGTTTTGCGATCGCCCTCCCGTGCTTAGATCGAAATAGGGGTTTTAGCCGGACAAACCCACACTCTATCTGACAAATCTGCTATTCTCGCTTTCATGACAGTAATACCGCACCGCGCTAATCTCTTGCAAGACCGCAATCAACTGCATCAGTTTCTGTTAAATTGCCAGCAGTCTTTAACCGAGAAAGAACGCACAAAAATAGTTAGTATTTCTCAGGAAATTTATCCCCTCGATCCGCTAGCTGTACTGCAAGAGATTTCCGAACCTTGTCAGCGGCACTTTTACTTTGAAAAAAGAGACCCCATTGCCGGCAAAAGTTTTGCAATTGCCGCCCTTGATTCGGCAATCCATCTCACCGTAGCAGGAACAGATCGCTTTGCTAAAGCTCAAAACTTTATTCGCTCAACACTTGCGAGTACAATTACCATTGGTGCGGAACGCTTGCCCTTCAGCGGGCCTCACTTTTTTTGTAGCTTTGCTTTTTTTGATGAGAACATTGCCACTAATTCTTACTTTCCGCCCGCCACCATATTTTTACCAAAATGGCAAATTACTAGACAAAAAGATAGCTGCATTCTCGTCGCAAACACTATAATAGAAAAAGAGCTAAACGTTAAAAACATAGCAGAAAATATTTGGCAAACCTTCGATAAAATTGCAGCTCGTAAATACCCTAAATTAACTACTGCGATCGACAGTTCAATATCTTTGAAACAAATCCCCGTCAATGATGCCAATCAATTCAAAGCATCAGTCAAGTCTGCTTTAGAATTGATCGCATCTAAATATTTTAGTAAAATTGTTTTATCTCAAGCAATTAATGTGATTGCTCAAACCCCTTTCAGTTTAATAGATTCATTAAACAACTTGCGCCTCAGCTATCCAGATTGCTATGTATTTTCAACCAGTAACGGCAAAGGACAAAATTTTATCGGTGCCAGTCCAGAACGCTTAATTAGCATTCACAACAATCAGTTATTAACAGATGCTTTAGCAGGTTCGGCACCGAGGGGAAAAACTGAGGCGGGAGATGCGAAATTAGCCCAAGGATTGCTAGAGAGTGAGAAGGATATTCGCGAACATCAAGTTGTCATTGACTTTATTGTCGATCGCCTGTCTAAACTCGGCATAACTCCCAAATTTTCCCCAGTGCCCAGACTGCTGCAACTATCAAACATTCAGCATTTGTGGACACCCATCACAGCTCAAATTCCCCCTGATATTCATTTATTAAAGATTTTAGCTCAACTGCATCCAACCCCAGCGGTAGCGGGCGTGCCGAGAGATATTGCCCTAGAACAAATTCGCCGCTGCGAAAGCTGCGATCGCTCTTTGTACGCAGCACCCCTCGGCTGGATCGATCGCAGTGGCAACGGCGAATTTGCTGTGGGAATTCGATCGGCTTTAATCGACGGCGATCGGGCTATACTTTATGCTGGTGCTGGTATTGTTGCCGGTTCGGAACCGGAAAAAGAACTAGCAGAAATTCAGCTCAAATTACAACCACTTTTAAATGCTTTAGTTTAATTCAGCTAATGTGCAGAATGTAGAGTTTTCTGGCTAATTGATTGAGTCTGTGTTAATGTTTAATTTTCACCTCCTCAAAATGTTCTACTATGGGAAAAGGATCGTAAAAATGGTGAAGCATTCTTTTCCACTCTTGATATTCAGCGGAATTCCTAAATCTAATTGTATGAGCTTCTAAATTTTCCCATCTCACCAATAATAAATATTTTCCTTGAACTTCTGTGCAGCGATGAAGTTCATGAGATAAATATCCATCTATAGACGATATCAAACTGGATGCTTCTGTAAAAGCTATCTCAAAATCACCCTCACAGCCAGATTTTACATTAAGCACAACCGCCTCAAGAATCATAAAAATGTATCCTGACAATTATTTGGGTATAATATCCTAGCACAATACAGAGTTGAGCTACTCAGATTTAGCAATGCCAATAGATTTTCGCAACACAAATACCGTCTGGGCTTCCGTATTAGCAGAAACTTTGCAGCGGTTGGGATTAACTACAGCCGTGATTTGTCCCGGTTCGCGATCGGCACCCTTAACAATAGCTTTTGCCCAGAACAACAAAATAGAAACTATTCCCATACTTGACGAACGCTCAGCCAGCTTTTTTGCATTAGGAATTGCCAAAAAATCCGGTTTCCCAACCGCACTAATTTGCACATCGGGAACCGCCGCCGCCAACTTTTATCCTGCAATAATAGAAGCCAGAGAAAGTCGAATTCCCCTGCTAATATTCACCGCCGATCGACCTCCAGAATTGCGGGACTGTCACGCCGGACAAGCGATCGACCAAGTGAAAATATACGGCAATTATCCGCACTGGCAAGCCGAATTAGCGATACCTTCTGCGTCCAGAGGACTGCTAGAGTATCTGCGGCAGACGGTAATGTATGCTATTGAGCGATCGCAATTTCCAACTCCCGGCCCCGTCCACCTCAACATCCCCTTTCGCGACCCGCTTGTACCCGTTCCCGATCCTGCTGTAGAAGCTTTAGAAACCGAATTTAATTCAGAAGATTTCTTTGCAGGATTAGAACCGATTGTTGTAGCAGAAACTTCTACCCCCCCCAGCCCCCCCTTGCTAAGGGGGGGAGTAGGAAGTGCAATGGAACAATGGCAGAAGTGCAGCAGAGGGATAATTATTGCAGGTGTAGCCCAGCCTCAAGATGCAGAAAAGTATTGTAGTGCGATCGGCCAAATTTCCAAATCCTTAAACTGGCCAGTTTTAGCAGAAGGACTATCTCCAGCTAGAAACTATGCCCAACTAAACCCCCATCTAATTTCCACCTACGATTTAATCCTGCGAAACCGCGAACTAGCAGATAAATTAACCCCAGAAATCGCCATTCAAATCGGAGACTTACCCACAAGCAAAGAACTGCGAAACTGGCTAAACAAAACCCAACCAAAACGCTACATAATCGACCCCAGCCACCACAACTTCGATCCCCTACACGGCCAAACAATTCACCTGCGAACCTCCGTAGAAAACCTCGCAACTATATTAACTCTCGTCCCCCCCCTTATTAAGGGGGGGTTAGGGGGGGATCGAGCCCCTGCTACCACTGCTATTTCCCCTCAAATCCCCCCCCTGACCAATGGGGAATCAACTCAAGTCCCCCCCCTTAGCAAGGGGGGGTTAGGGGGGGTTCTAACCTCTCCCTCAAACGAATACCTCGAACTTTGGCGCAACACAGAAATCCAAGTCAGACAAACAATAGACCACAAAATATCAGAAATTAACAACATCATCGAACCCAAAGTTTCCTGGCTGCTTTCCCAAATTTTGCCGCCAGCAACACCGATATTTATTGCCAACAGTATGCCCGTCCGAGATGTAGAGTTTTTCTGGAAGCCGAACAACTTAGAAATAAAACCGTTTTTCAATCGTGGCGCTAACGGCATAGACGGCACATTATCAACAGCTTTGGGAGTTGCTCACCGCAATCAAAGCAGCATCATGCTAACAGGCGATTTAACACTTTTGCACGATACAAACGGTTTTTTAATTAAAAATAAATTTGTTGGTTCTCTGACAATCATATTAATTAATAACAACGGCGGCGGAATTTTTGAAATGTTGCCCGTTGCCAAATTTGACCCGCCCTTTGAAGAGTTTTTTGCCACGCCGCAGCAGATAAATTTTGCTCAGTTGTGTGCAACTTACGGCGTGGAACACGAGGTAATTGAGGATTGGGAACAGTTAAAACAAAAATTAAGTTTTTTGCCAAATAGCGGGATTCGCGTCTTAGAATTGCAAACAAACAGGCGATCGGATGCTAAATGGCGGCAAGATAATCTAAGTAAATTTGCCAAAGATTTGTAGTCAAGACGTTTGTCAATAAGCCTTTCGGGGGCGGGCAAGATGCCCAACCCCTACTCCCCACAAGCAGAAAATTCACACTTTGTGGAACAGGCATCTTGCCTGTTCTTGGGAAGGCTGCAATATCTCAGTTTAAACTGCTGGTTGAGCTAGCAGCGAATCTAACTCTCCTTCTGCATCAAGTTTGTGAATGTCATCGCAGCCGCCTACGTGTTGGTTATTAATGAAAATTTGGGGTACGCTGCGGCGTCCGTTAGCGCGATCGGCCATTGCTTTTCTAGCCGCTTCGTCGCCATCAATTTTGTATTCCGTGAAATTTACGCCTTTCCACCACAGCAAAGTTTTGGCGCGGATGCAGTAGGGACAGGTTTGCCAAGTATAGATTTCCACATTGGCTTTGATGCGATCGGGCTTGCGGCCCAAGATGGGATTTAGAAAATCAAGCATTTTCGGTACAGGGGTAAAAATTAAACTGGTTGAGGGATTAACGATCATTTTAGCGAAACGCCGTCAGTCCACGCCCTACCCAAAGGTTAGGGTGGGATGGAATTACCCGCCGCACCTGTGGGACTGTGACCCAAGTCACACATTTACTCTACTCCGATCACTTGCTTTCACCCCTGACAATCACCTTCGCGGCCTCATTAATATCACCGATCTTTTGAGGAAATCAGAAGATGATAAATATATCGAATTCAACCGCACTGCCATGCACCCCGTACAACTCCTCCCCGGCGCTATCTCTGAAATCCTCGCTTCTGTAACCGATACAGGCGTTTTGACTCTGGCGGATCGCTACGGTTTGATGGCCGCCACCTTCGACGACTCTCTGAATGACGAAGACAGAGGCTGTGTCAACCGCTTGTTGCGGGCGGTGCTCAGAGGCCGAGTGAAAGTAGTCAACGAACTTTCAGCAGCATTCTAATCGGGATTTGAAGTTTTGTTCTGAAGGCAAGGTGAGTCAGCGGTAGATAAAAATAGTGGAAACTCAGGCAGGAGTGGAAACAGCGGTAATTTGAATTCGATTTAAAAGTTTTCTCCTCTAACTCAACAACGGTTTTTTTGTCAAAGCAGCCTTTACCGGCTGCTTTTTTTTTTGATTTAATCGCGGATTTCCAGGTTGTACTGGCGGCAGAGGTCGATCAGTTCTTGTTGGAAGCGATCGCGCACATTCTGGGGCGAGACAATCACGCAGTCTTTGCCGTACCGCAGGACATCTCGGAACAGCCAGAATCGGCTGGATACCCGCTTCACTACATGGCGCACGTCTCCCACCATTTCATTTGCCACATCTTCATCCGGTTTGGATTCATAGTTTCCAGCCAATCCCCTTAAAAAGTGTAAGTGTACTTCTAGATAGTCTATGGTTTCGCGCCAATTTTCACTGGCAGGTAGCAAGTTAACAATCTTGTCCAAACGCAAACACCGATTGTGAGCTAATTCCGGGATTTCTCTGTGGTCAGCATCGTCGCACCAGATTTCTAGGTACAGGCGCTTGTCGTAGAGGCGAATTTTGGCACTGCGGGCAGTAAATTCGCTCACTTTGTCTTTGCCTGACTGGTAAAACAGCCTGAACGGTTGGCGATCGTCAATCAGTTGATTGAGTCGAAGCCGCCACGCTTCGGCAGTTTGGTTGACTTGTTCGAGCAACTTTTGCCGGAAAGGGGTTTCCAGATTGGCTTTGTCCAAAAGTAATGCCATGACGATCTGGGCGGCTTCGACTTCGCCAGAGTCGTTGAGGAATTTGACGGCTTTGTTCAAGGATTGTACCTGCACTGAATTGAGGGTAAAGGGTTCGCCCACTTCGATTTTTTGTTGGGCGATCGCGACCAGTAACCCAGACACACTGGGACTTTTGCCCCATAAGATACCGAGGCGAAGGGCGATCGCCTCTAGCTGTTCCTTGGTTCCGGTCGGAATTGAAAGTGTAATTGTCTCTTTTTTGCGGGGCATTAAACAAATTGTAATTGCACACTTGACAGATTGGGTTTTCAATGTAAATATAATTTTAGTGCAAGTACAAACATCCCAGAGATAACGAAGGCTATAAATTTCAGTCCTGGACGCATGGTAGTCAGAAACCGGGTTTTTTTACGAAAAGACGCGTTCTACCCGACAGTTAGAGTATAAAAACCCGGTTTCTTTGGTTTTATGCGTTCAGGACTGAATTTGAGAAACGTCGCCTGAGCCTGCAGTAGCACGAAACCGATTGTTGCTGAACGTCAATAATAGGGTGTAAGGCTATTTTGTCAGGGGATTGGAGGGAATTTTTCTCTTTCTACCCCTGTAAAGATAGAGTGCTAGAGACAATTTATTATGACTAGAAAAATTTATCTGTCCTAGTCGTCGAATTTGTTTACCCTACAAAAGTTAACCATGCTCCAAATTTACCCAACGCTGACTGAACTTCAGGAAATTGCTTCACAACTTCCCGAACAAATTCCTTACCTCAAAATGCTCGTTCTCTTTGGTTCTCGTGCCAGAGGTGATACTCACGCAAAAAGTGATTGGGATTTTGCCGCACTTTACGATGAAAAGCTTAGGGAAGAATATTGCCAAAACCGGGGATTTTCTTGGTTTGAAGTTCCAGGAATTTTGGGTGAAGCTTTTAGAATAAATAGTGACGAGATTGATGTGGTGGAATTACATCGCTGTTCGTCGCTAATTGCTCATTTTGTAGCGCGAGATGGAATTTTAGTATACGAAAGAGAATCAGATCAATTTGAAGCTTTTAAACAACGATGTTTGATGACTGATGCAGCACTAGAAGTGCTGCGCCAGAATCTGCGACAAAAAATCGAGGTTGCGTTGCAAAGGAGGGGAGTATGAAGGAGATTGAGCCTGCCATCGTACTAGCTAAGCTGGATTTTATGACAGACTATCTAGAGAGTTTAAGTTCTTTTGAGTCAATTTCTTTAGAAGAATATCTCAGAAATCGAGGAAACCAGTTAATTGTAGAACGATTGTTGCAACTGATTATTCAAGTTGCGATTGATGTCAATAGATATTTGCTCAAGCGCTTAGAAGTCCAGCAACCGAATAGCAACTTTGATGTTTTTATAGAAGTTAGCAACTGTGGCATTATAACAGCGGAGTTAGCTAGCATCTTATCTCAATCAGGTGTTTTGCGTAACCGCCTGGTACATCTGTATGACGAAATCGATCCTGTCAAAGTGCATCAAGCCATCGATCTTGTATTGCAGAAATACCCGATTTATCAACGGCAAGTCACTAATTATCTAGATTCTCTTCGAGACAATAATAGATAAATAGTAATTAATCTAAAAAATGATGAACTTATGAGGGCGAATTATGTCACTAAAAAGTCTGCTTTTTGACGAAGAACCTCAAACTTTAGACCACCGCTACTTTAGGGAAGTTCGTCCCAAACTTTACCAACTGCATACCAATCACGGACAGTACGGCACTCGCCAAGGACGCACCCTTGCCGAACACCTCGATTCGGCTTGTCAGTTCGTTTTAACGGTTAGCAAAATTGCCGGAGTTCCCGATGACAAACGCGCTTGTATTCTGGCCGCGACTGCCGTTCACGATTTGAATAAGCTGGCAGACGACGGACGCAATGTTAAGGCGTTGGCACGCGATCGCCCTTTTTTGCTACAACAACTTGATCGCGCCTGCGTTGCCCAATTCGCCCAAACCGACGAAGAACTCGAACTCGTCCGCCGCCTAATAGAACGCCATTCCGGCCACAGCGCCAGCGATGGAATGCGTTTTTTGCCGGAAGACCCCAATATTAAACGTTGGGCCGCGATGTTGATTGGGGGTGACTTATTCGACTTGGGAATTGAAGAACACAAACGCATTGCCAAAGTCGAAACCGAGTTAACAGTTGCCTTACAGCGTCCCAGTAAGTTATTTAATGTCACTCTTTCCGAAGACCGAGGTTATTTAACTTCGCTGTTGCTGTCAGCTTGTGAAGAGGTTTTGCACGATCGCCATTTGCATACTCTCGCGATCGATCCCAACGGTCAAATTTTTGTCGGAGAAGCCTTTCCCGACGGTGATTTAAGCTTAATCATCGCTCAAAAATGGCAAAAAAAGATCGATCGCGTCTTTAGCAGCAACGTCGAACAACTCGTGAACGCCACCAAAGACGGCATCAAAATCGACGCGCAAGCCATCCAACAAAACCCCGAAGCAACTTTAGACGAAGTAGATAAATTACTGGTAAAAAAAGCCAGCGGTTACAAAGTAGAAAAAGTCGCCAAGGATATTGAAAAATATGGCGGCGATGCTGGAGAAACCGCCGTTAATGCTGCCGCTGCTGTCGGCTTGCATCCAGTTTCCAATGCCGATGAATTTGCCATTTCTGAAGGGCTAAAAACCGCTTACCTCAGCTATCGGGCCGCCGAACTCAGCCCCAAGGAGGTTTGGGATCGAATTGCAACGCAAGTCGGATTATCCCCAGAACAGCGATCGGCATTGGAACCGTTTAACGCGCAGTACGGACGCTGTTTGTTTGCGGCTAAATCCATCGAGGGCGATCGCGAACAGAAGCTAGAAAAGGTATTTGCCGCCTTAGAAGACTCATTTCAACTGCGTGGCAAAGCCGAAGAGATAGACGTATCTGAAGAATTGGTAAATGCCGTTCGGCAACTACTCAACTTTTCTACACCTGCGAACTGGCAAGGCTTTAACGAACTCACAGCCTACATTGAAGCCAACCCGCGCCAGCGCTGTTCCTTGGGGACGACATCGCTACAAATCGGCGAATTGAGTTCCCCGAAAATGCCACCGGGAACCAAAGTCCAAGCTTTTTCCAATCGTCTTCCCGGCGGCATGATTGCTGAACCCAAACGGCGGGCAGATAACTTATCGGCATTGGGTTATCAGTTGATGGCGGTTGGTGCAAATTTCCCGAACTCTGTCAAACAAGACCCCCTATATCTTCACTTTGCCCTGCCAAAAGGATCGAGTATTGAACTCAGAACAATTTGGCAAAATTTTCTGAAAAATACCGCAACCCACAATGAAGATGGGACAGTAACAGTTGACGAAATTAAACTTTACCGCGAAAACGAGATGGTTTTTCAATCCAACAAAATGGTTGGATTTGCACTGCCAAAACGTCCTGATTTTGTCAACTCAACGGTGACAATTCCCGTGCTGTGGGGAGAAGTTAATAACTCCGTGGCGTTGCTAAAATCGCTCAGATTGGCATTGGAAATGAGTTTGGCATTTGAGTTGGGATTTCCCTTTGTTTTGGGTGCAAATCTGGAAGTCGAACCAACTTGGGATTTTTTCGGAAAAGTTGAGGGAATCCCGTCATCTTTGCAGCCACTATTAGGCAGCGGCCAGTATCGGCGAAACGGTCATTTATCCAAGGAAGAACGGCGCACGACAGTCACGGCAGAGCAAGTTTTAGAACGGCTGCGCTGTATCGGAAAGCTAGCTATTTCGGTGGCAAGTATTCAGAAAAAAGATGACTGTTTGTATGACTTAGCGCGGGCAGCAACTCGTCCGCTGAGTTTCTATTACGTCCTGCTGCGCTGGCTGCTGCGGGAACAAGATGACCCCAATTTGGAGGCAGTTTGGTCGCGCATACAAGAACCTTTGAATACTTTACTGAGGAGTCTCATGTCAGAAGAACACGATCGCGTTTCTAGCTATCTCAAGCAAGCCGCACACATTGCACAAGTTGCAAATTTGTGTGGTCGTTCCTCTCGCCGCACTGCCCAAACTGAACCGTTTTCAGCATTTATCAAAGCCGTGCGATCGCGAAAATCTCATATGGATTGGGACACGGTATTTGCCGCCCTAGTGCAGCAATATCACAACCGTCTCGATCGCATTCGAGAACACGGAGTTGGTAGACCGAAACACGAACAAATTAAGCAGTTTTATCAAGCTTTACAACAACTATTTGAGCAGGTTTATCACTCGCGTGCTGAACGACTGCTAACTGATAGTAAAACCCTTGAAGCTGCCTACTTGTTCTTTTTTAAAGAAGCGGGTCAAGAACTCAAGTCTAAAACCGAATCTGCAACCACGTCTAAAACCGAATCTGAATCCACATCTGCAAACAACTAGGAGAATACAAAATGTCGATCGCAAAATTGCAACCCTTCCTCGCACCTAGCTACGAAAACTTCCCCAAAGGCCGCACCATTGGGATTGTTGTCCTTCGTACCACGCAATCGGAAACCATTTTTCGGACAGAGGGAACAGGCGAACCGATGTGTAGTGAATACGTGCAAGCTGGCATTGAAGATACCGAATCAATTCCTCGGTTGGTGATGACAAAACGCAAACAAGTTGCACCGGAAAGGCGCAAAGGACGAGAGTTTTTGCGATCGCACAATCTCCTTCATACCGCGAAAACAAATGAAATCTGTGCTCTCAATACCAATGCGCCTTGCGAAATGTGCGTTGATTGCTTCCTCTACGGCTTCGCAGCGGGGGGAGAAGGGGCGCAAAAAAGCCGGGTGTGGACAGAGGATGCGTTTAGCGTGTTGCATTCGACAGAACTGATTGGCGATCGCACGATCAATGCTATTTTTGAAACCGGAACTATGCGCGACGAAAAAGGTAACGCTTCCACCGCCCTGAACACCAGCGAATACATCAAGCCTGGGGTTCATTTCCTCGATATTCTCACCCTCAAAGATGTCACCGCCGACGAACTGCGCTACACCCTCGGCAACATTTTGTTAACGACTCGTTACGGTGCTGTTTCCAGCCGCGTGGGACGCATGGACAATCAAATTCTTGGTGTATTTGGTGGTATTGCTGAACTGCCGAGTTCTCTGGAATTAGTACAAGGGGTTTATGACAAGCTGAAAGCCCAAAATACCGCCCTCGAACATCCTTTAAAAACCGCATCTTTAGTAGATGCAACTCAGGAAATAATCGGCAGTTGGACAAATAAACGAGGTATTTCTATGCAGTTGTCCGCCGCCGAACGTGACGCGCTGATTGCGGATGTCGATCGCCATTGGTCATTACCCGAACAAGAAACCTTCCTCAAACGCCTCGATGAATCCTATGCCCCGTGGCGCAAGGTGAAGAGTGAAAACAAGAAAAAGGGAAAAAATAAGGATTAAAGAAGAGTAATTCCTATAGTCCTGGACGCAAGGGTGGCCAGAAACCGGGTTTTTTCACGAGAATTATTCGCTGTACCTACGAGATTAGGTAAAAAACCCGGTTTCTTTGGTATTTATGCCTCTAGGAATGTTGAAATCATCTGCGTTCATCTGCGTTAATCTGCGGTTTCCCTTTTCTATCAAAGATTGATGGAATTCAAGTCTACTCTTCAATCCGCAAGCTACGTTCCTCAATGAATCTCAACCATGACGCAATTAGAACTTGCTTTAAATTTTTCCACTGACAAGATTTCCTATTCAACTGCACGCTTAATCGAACTTTGGTGCGCGGAACCCGTGTTCTTTGCCTCGCGGGAATTGTCCGATACTTACTATACCGAAGGGGCGATCGGCAATTATGCACTAGCCTATGCTTTAGGTTGGGCGCGATCGCCCTATCGCCTCACCGGACAAGACACCAGCAGACCTCGGTATATAGAAGATTTAACGCCCCTTTCCGGTAATAGCTACATCCTCCCCGCATGGCCGGCTGGCGGCACTTTATCGTTCCGATTTGAGCGGTTTAACGCCCTTTCTGACTCCTATTGGTATGCGATGACAAATAACCGAGTAGCAACGGCGCGCGAAGATTTACCCCTCAGTAGAACGGGGAAAAAACCAAGTACCTATCGCCCTAGCAACTTCCCCCAAACCGGGCGATTGCGAGTAATTGAACGGGGAAATCGGTTTCAAACTTTGGTATTTGGCGATCGCGAATTGCCCGAATACATTCGCGTCGGCAAATTTACCAGCAAAGTCCGCGTTGAAATCGTGAAAAAACTCGATGTTGTGCAACTTCCGAGGGGCGATTATCGCTGCAATACCTATCTCAGTGCCGCCGACTTACCTGCAAATATTGAACTCCTCGCTTTCGACTTAATTTCGATGCCTCCCGCATCGTTATTGAAAAATCTTTTGTTTCGTAGTGAGGCGCTGCAAGCCGGCGATTTTATTCTCCCAGCTAACCTTGAATTTTGTGGTGGAAATAACAATGGATAATCTGAAAATTAAACTCGAACCAGCAAGCATTTCTGCCTGTCCCCAATTGCCTCAACCATTGGAATTTATGGGACAAGCCTTGCAGCATCAAGTCGATGTTTATGCAGCATCAGAAAATCATGACATCATTCTCGATACCGCGCCGACGGGAACGGGGAAAACGCAAGCAGGATTGAATGTTTTGCTGCACAATCCTGACCGAAATGCGATTTATATTGCGCCGACAAATGCTTTGATTGACCAACAAACAAAAACTGCAAAACAGTTTATTTTGGATACAAATTTGCCGCATCTCGTCAAAGCAGCTTCTGCTAAGGAAGTGAATTTGTGGCCGGACGATCGCGTTGGAAAACGTTCTGGGGAAAAAATTTATAATGTTTTGCGAGAACCTGCGACAATCTTTCCCGAATGTGGCGGCGGTAGACCGATTTTGTTGGTGACGAACCCGGATATTTTCTACTACGCTGCATTTTTTCAATACAATCCACTCGATCGCAGCAACATTGCTAGCGAATTTTACAGCAGTTTTTCGACGGTAATTTTCGATGAATTTCACCTTTACGATGCCAAACAGTTAGTCAGCTTGTTTTTCTATCTCGCTTTATCCAAAGAATTTGGTTATTTCCAGCACAACCGCAAAATTGTTTTGTTGACAGCAACGCCGGAACCTGCTTGCGATGAAGCCTTAAATGTTTTGGGAAAAAATGGTGTCAGAATTTATCGAACCGACACCAAAAATCAAATAGAACGCCTGCTTCCTTCTCAAACTCAAGTCAATCTCGAAATTCGGAAACAACCAGAAAAAGAAAATCTAATTACAGAAATCGTCGAAGAAGTTGTGCGGCGGCTGCGCGAATTTCCTGACGAAAACGGGGCGGTGATTCTCGATGCTAAGGATACATTAGGGCGGATTTCCAATCGACTGGGCGATCGCGGATTTGCCGATTTCTGCGGGCGGATTACAGGCGATACACGCAAGGAAGAACGCCCGCAGGCGGCCCAAAAACAAGTGATTCTGGCTACGAGTACCGTCGATGTGGGCTTCAACTTTGAACGGGATAATCCGCCACCCAGACAGAATCTCGATTGGTTGATTTTTTCAACGCGCGATCGCTTTTCATTTTGGCAGCGGATCGGGCGTGTGGGGCGGGTTTTGGGGAAAACGCAAACCGAAATTCCTTCAGAGGCGATCGCCTATTTGCCAGATCGGGCGTGGGAACAAGGAATCGCACAACTTGACTGTAGCGGCGGGCGCAATTCCCTAACAGAAATGTTAGCAAGTTTAGACTGCATGAAACGTCCGTTTCTAGAAATTTATTGGCGGTCTGAAGCATTTCTAGAAATTGCCAAACCCTTACTCGAACTAGAAATTTTGCTAGACAAATTGCCCGAAGCCACTTTAGTCACGCAGTTGTATCAAACCCTGCAAATTGTGTTAGGAGGTAAGCGAGATTGGAGTTATTACCGCCAGCGGATGAAAGTATTACAAGGTGCGGAAAATGTAGCTAAATCTACAATCAAACAAATTCAAAAAGAGTGGCAGTATGTTAAAGGCGGTCAAAACTGCGTCAAGAGTTTTATGCAAGCCAACTATCCCGAAGATTGGGAAGAAATTCATGCTGGGAGAAGTGCGATCGCATCGATAGAGGAAAAAATTTGCAAAAACCCAAAAATCGCCGAACAGTTGAAAGAGTATGCAACGATTCTCAAAGCCAGCTATGCGCCGCTGTTTAAATTCCGAGAAAGCTTGTTTGAAAATGTCAAAATTTACGATCCGCACAACTTCTTACTCGATGAAGTCGGCGAAACCAATCTCGATCCGATTCACCTGCTGAGATTTTATGAATTTGCCTCCGATGACAATGGAATTGTACTCACCCATCGCGCCACCCAAACCTACGGACTCAAATTCGCCTTGCAAGTTCCAAATTTAGAAGAATTTGCCAACAACTATCTCTGCAAACTCTATGCGTTTAAAAATTGTACGATCGAACGGACGATCGACAACTGCGTTCGTCCCACAGCGCTAATTTCTCAACTTTCACCGCCATTAATGCCCGGTGTGATTGTCCAAGAACATCGCAAAAATCGCTGGGCAATTCTCAAACTCCGAAAACAAGGAATCGAATGCTATCCGATTACGGTCAAAGATAGCTTTGCTAACGAACAAGAATATACATTTTTTCCAAGTTTATCCGGCATTTTGGCGATCGCCTCCGCTGGCGTTACCTTAAGATGTCCTGACAATCAAGAATTCTGGGTAGTTTAAATTATGCCACACAGCCTAGTCCTGAACATCCTTCCCCTGGCCCCAATTCCCCCCGGATACCTCACCGGCAGACACCTGCACGCCCTCTTCCTCACCCTCGTGAGCTCCGTTGACAAAAAACTCGGCGACTACCTCCACGATGCCACCGCCCAAAAATCCTTCACCCTCAGCCCTTTGCAAACTAAAAAATGCCCTTTCAAAAAACACCATTCCCTGCAATGGGAACACACAGAACCGATTCCAGAACACACCCTCTGTTGGTGGCGGATTACTCTGCTTGATGACACTTTATTCGGCAAGTTAACTAATCTTTGGCTGAACCTAAATCCGTCGAAACCGTGGCATCTGGGGCCCGCCGATTTGATGATTACTAAGATTCTCGGAACGCCCCAAGTAGATCAGCCTTGGGCTAATGCTTGCGATTACTCTCAATTGTACGATCGCGCTTCGGAAACTAATCGCTTAATTGCCTTCAGTTTTGCGACTCCTACTACCTTTCGACAGGGAAAATTTGATTCGGTGATTCCTACTAGAGATTGCGTTTTTAATAGTCTCCTCAGTCGCTGGAATAAATACAGCCCGATCGCACTTCCCGATCTTTCCTTCGATCCACTTTTTTCGACATTTGTCAATATCCGAAGTGAAAGATTGACTAACTATGAAAGCGATTTTGTTGGCATGGTTGGGGAGGTTAGTTATCGGATTTTGGGAGACGTGGAGCCTTTAGCGATTAAGCAAGTTAATGCTTTAGCTGATTTTGCTGTTTACTGCGGGGTGGGGAGAAAAACTCCGATGGGGATGGGAATGACTAGGCGAATAATTGTTAATAAGAGTTCTTGATAACTTAACGTAAAACCCATAGTCCGGCAGGGGTTGAAACCCCTGCCTAATAGCTAAAGTCCTCTGAAGAGGACTGCAAGTATGAATGATTAAATTACTTCTTCAGTCGGTTTTAACCGACTTTAGCTATGAGACAGGGGTTTCAACCCCTGGCGGACTGGGGCATCACTAATTAATTACCATTACAAATCTCTTACAAACCCTCAAAATTATGAACAATTCTGAGTACATTTCCATTGCATCTCTCAACCAATATTCCTATTGCGCTCACCGCTGCTGGCGGATGTTTTGTGCGGGGGAATTTGCGGATAATCAGTATACCATAGAAGGCACGAGTTTGCACGATCGCGTTCACACGATGGGCGAGATTAACCGCGATGAAACTTGGCAGGTTCGGGCGATTTGGCTGAAGTCTGAGAAGTATAAACTTATCGGTAAATCGGATTTGATTGAGTCGGCTGAGGGTGAGATTTATCCGGTGGAATACAAGCGGGGACGGAAGGGGGAATGGGATAATGATGAGTTGCAGGTTTGCGCTCAAGCGCTTTGTTTGGAGGAGATGACGGGGAAAACTATTGCGACTGGATATGTGTATTACGCGCAATCGCATCAGCGGCAATTAGTGGATATTTCTGATGGGTTGAGACAGGAGGCGATCGCAACTATCACCGCTATCCAATTTTTGCTGCAAACTGGCCAAATGCCTCCAGCCCATTATAGCAAACGCTGTCAAGGTTGCAGCCTTTATCAGCAATGTTTGCCGCAAGCTGCTGAGAAAGTCATGCGCTATCAAGAAGTTAGCTGATCCCAAATTGCCAGGGGTTTCAACCCCTGTCTCACAGCGAAAGTCCTCGCTATGAGGATTGAATATTTTACCGATCAAGCTTGCGAAAATTAACCGGGTTTTTGCGATAACTTTTGGGCGAGTAGACAGAAAATTCATGAAGAAAACGGGTTTTCATGCTTCCGCCTGTAACTGCTGATTAACTTACTTATTCAGTCGGTTTCAACCGACTTTAGCTTTGAGACAGGGGTTTTAACCCCTGGCGGACTGGCGGACAAATCGAAACACAATCAATACATAAATTTAGGAGTCAATCATGGGAACACTTTATATCAATCAAGATGATGTGTTTATTGGCAAAACAGATGAACGCCTCAATGTCAAGGCAAAGAATCAAATGTTACAAGATGTGCCTTTAATTCATTTAGATGGAGTGGTGATTTTGGGACGGGCGACTATTTCTCCGGCGGCGATCGCAGAATTGCTACAACGAAAAATTCCTCTGACTTTTATCACCGATACGGGTCACTATTTGGGTAAGCTGGAACCGGAATTAAGTAAAAACATTTTCGTTCGCAATGCTCAGTGGAAAGCGGCGGGGGAAACTCCCCAAGCTATTCATGTTGTCCGGGGTTTTATTCGCGGGAAATTGAAGAATTATCGCACGAGTTTATCTCAAACTCAGCGGGAACATTCGGAAATCAATTTAGCTGCTGCTATTATGCAGATTTCCAATGCGATCGCCAAACTTGACAAAACTGACAATATTGACTCTTTGCGCGCACAGGAAGGTGCTGGAAGTGCGGCATATTTCAGGGTTTTCAACCAATTAATTCGCGCGGAAGGCTTTGTGTTTCAACCGCGACACCGCCCTGCTACCGATCCGGTGAATTCTTTGATGAATTTTGCTTACACGCTGCTGCGTCACGATGTGCAAAGCGCGATTAATATTGTGGGATTTGACCCTTATTTAGGATACCTTCATATGCAGCGCTACGGCCGCGTGGGTTTAGCGTTTGATTTGATGGAAGAGTTCCGCCCTTTGGTAGCAGACAGTATCATTTTGAACGCGATTAACCGCCGGATTCTGACGCCGAATGATTTTACTGTGGAACCTCTGAGTAATGTGGTGCGACTGTCGGAAGCGGGACGGAAAGAGTTTCTGAAGTTGTATGAAAAGAAAAAGCAGTCTGAGTTTAAGCATCCAGTTTTGAAACGCAAGTGCACTTATCAAGAAGCTTTTGAAATTCAAGGGCGGCTGTTGGCGAAATATTTGATGGGCGAAATTGACAAATATCCACCTTTAGTTTTGTACTAGATATGCACATTCTGATTTCTTACGATATTTCCGAAGACAAGCGCCGGACAAAGATTCACAAAATGCTGAAATCCTATGGGCAGTGGATGCAGTACAGTGTGTTTGAGTGTGCTGATTTGACTGAGACTCAGTACGCTAAGTTGCGATCGCGCCTGAACAAAGTCATCAAACCAAACGAAGACAGTATTTTGTTTTTCCCGCTGTGCGCCTGCTGTCAGGGTAAGATCGAACGCATTGGTGGGGTAGAGCCAGTCGATCGCACAATATTTTTTGCTTAGTTTCCGTGAATGGGTAGGTGTTAAAATCGGGGTATCAAATTTTTCGGCTCAAACTCATGTTCCGCAAGAGTTTGATGCCCCTCTTCTGAAAAAACGATTCACGGAAAGTCTGAAAGCTTTACAGGATAAGGTTTGGGGGTGAATATGGAAAATTGGGTATTGACAAGTCAAAGGCTGGGATGGTACTTTTGTTTTAGATTCACGGAACTGCACCTTGAAAACCAAATACAGCAAGGCTTCTGGAACGGGCTGCCGGAAACAACCTAAAACCCTATCAGGGATTGAAACATTTGAGATTGAATCAAGCCGTTGCCGTTCCATAATTGGCCGGAAACAACCTAAAACCCTATCAGGGATTGAAACTTCTGATGGCGGTTGGTTTCTTAGCTTAGGTCGGCGGCCGGAAACAACCTAAAACCCTATCAGGGATTGAAACAGAAAACTCAGAGATTCCCCAAGGATAAGAATAAGGCCGGAAACAACCTAAAACCCTATCAGGGATTGAAACGTGAAAAGTGACAGCAAAACCTACGCACCTAAATGCCGGAAACAACCTAAAACCCTATCAGGGATTGAAACATGACAAAGTATCGCTTGATAAGAGTTTTGGCTATCGCCGGAAACAACCTAAAACCCTATCAGGGATTGAAACTGATAAGAAGTTCCTTGAAAGGGTTTATGCCGCTGCGCCGGAAACAACCTAAAACCCTATCAGGGATTGAAACTTGCCAGCATCCTGGCGGCGGTTGACTTGAGAATGCCGGAAACAACCTAAAACCCTATCAGGGATTGAAACGCGGATAGAAGTAATAAAAAAACTTTTTTTCTACAGCCGGAAACAACCTAAAACCCTATCAGGGATTGAAACTGACTTATGCTCTACAGCTCGCTCAGTGCATTTTTGGCCGGAAACAACCTAAAACCCTATCAGGGATTGAAACTGATTTGGAATAAATTAGACAAACAGATTAAAGAGCCGGAAACAACCTAAAACCCTATCAGGGATTGAAACTTGTGTTCGAGCTCTACGGCAGTGTAGGTGTACAGCCGGAAACAACCTAAAACCCTATCAGGGATTGAAACGAAGGAAAAATTGATGACACCGGAAACAAGAATGATTACGCCGGAAACAACCTAAAACCCTATCAGGGATTGAAACGCGACTGATTCTGCTTGATGATAGTTTCTGCGATCGAGCGCCGGAAACAACCTAAAACCCTATCAGGGATTGAAACTTGATTCATTGTGGTTTTAGTAAAAATTGCTGAGCTTCGAGCCGGAAACAACCTAAAACCCTATCAGGGATTGAAACAAGGCGATCGCTTCTATCTTTAAGTGCGATCGCCGCCGGAAACAACCTAAAACCCTATCAGGGATTGAAACATTCGGAGCCCTTACGATGGCACAGTACGACGTATCAAAGCCGGAAACAACCTAAAACCCTATCAGGGATTGAAACTCCTCCCAAATCACTTCTTCGCTTTCATTGAGTGCCGGAAACAACCTAAAACCCTATCAGGGATTGAAACGACAAAAAACCTGATCAATTCGGGTTTAATGTGGTAGGCCGGAAACAACCTAAAACCCTATCAGGGATTGAAACAACCCGTGGTACTGGGGGAGTCTCTAAAGCTTCTGCGCCGGAAACAACCTAAAACCCTATCAGGGATTGAAACCAATAAATTATTTTCTTTTCTTCAAAAAATGCTCATCGCCGGAAACAACCTAAAACCCTATCAGGGATTGAAACAAGCTGGTTGATGAGCATTTTTTGAAGAAAAGAAAAGCCGGAAACAACCTAAAACCCTATCAGGGATTGAAACCAGATTTCCCAAAATTTCAATCTCTAAAAGCGCTTCGCCGGAAACAACCTAAAACCCTATCAGGGATTGAAACGCGGGCGATTGGGGCTATTTAGCAGATGAACGCCTAGCCGGAAACAACCTAAAACCCTATCAGGGATTGAAACTGAATGTTGCTAAGCAACATACTTTCCCGGTAATCACGCCGGAAACAACCTAAAACCCTATCAGGGATTGAAACTTTTATTCTTTATGTTTGGTTCAGATATTTGCTTTTGCCGGAAACAACCTAAAACCCTATCAGGGATTGAAACTAAACTGCTAAGCGTAATGCCGTTGTTAACGGTTCGGCCGGAAACAACCTAAAACCCTATCAGGGATTGAAACTTACAAGGAATAGGCGAATTAATACCGGAAACCATTTTAAGCCGGAAACAACCTAAAACCCTATCAGGGATTGAAACTTCAAGCGGGAGTGGTTTGAAGTTGTCGATCACGTGCCGGAAACAACCTAAAACCCTATCAGGGATTGAAACAATTGTTGGCAAAAAAGGGGTGCGCCGTTACTTGCCGGAAACAACCTAAAACCCTATCAGGGATTGAAACCTTTTGAGTTAACTCTTCTAGTGTTAGAATATGAGCCGGAAACAACCTAAAACCCTATCAGGGATTGAAACAAAAAGCCACGCTCGATCGGATAATTGATTCTAGAGTTGCGCCGGAAACAACCTAAAACCCTATCAGGGATTGAAACTACCCTCTATCCGGCAGACCGGGCAATATGTCGGTGCCGGAAACAACCTAAAACCCTATCAGGGATTGAAACCAGCCACAGTTGCCCTTCAGGAGCCATGACCGCGCCGGAAACAACCTAAAACCCTATCAGGGATTGAAACACACCAGCCAATTACCGTAGCCACCACCCATCGAGCCGGAAACAACCTAAAACCCTATCAGGGATTGAAACTGTCTCCAAAATCTCCGATCACAAAAGCTAGAGAGCCGGAAACAACCTAAAACCCTATCAGGGATTGAAACCGAGTTACAGGCAGAGAATCGACAATTAAGGCAAGCCGGAAACAACCTAAAACCCTATCAGGGATTGAAACCCGATGGCTTGGAACGCACAAGAGAGCTAAAACCCCAAGCCGGAAACAACCTAAAACCCTATCAGGGATTGAAACTTAAGATATCTCTGAGAGAATATATGCACCGCTTCCGCCGGAAACAACCTAAAACCCTATCAGGGATTGAAACTGAACTATTAGGAGTGAAATCTATAGATTCTTGTAATGCCGGAAACAACCTAAAACCCTATCAGGGATTGAAACGTTATTAATCAATTCATCACATCTTTCATTCGAGCCGGAAACAACCTAAAACCCTATCAGGGATTGAAACCAGTGATGTTGATGGTGTCGGGGTTAGGTAATACTACCGCCGGAAACAACCTAAAACCCTATCAGGGATTGAAACCTATTTGAGCGATAGCAGAGGGTGCGAACTTGGCTGCGCCGGAAACAACCTAAAACCCTATCAGGGATTGAAACTATCAGTGTCGTAACCGACTAGGCACACGATGTGGCCACCAGAGGCCGGAAACAACCTAAAACCCTATCAGGGATTGAAACATAAAATCGTGATTGATCGTGAATTAGCAGAAAAAGCCGGAAACAACCTAAAACCCTATCAGGGATTGAAACTCAATCAACCAGGAAGAATGTATGGCTCAATCTTACAGCCGGAAACAACCTAAAACCCTATCAGGGATTGAAACATTAATCTACTCATCAGTGGAATCGACAAAACCACCTTAGAGCCGGAAACAACCTAAAACCCTATCAGGGATTGAAACTTTTCGTTTCACTTAGAGACTTCTCATCTTTGTTGCGCCGGAAACAACCTAAAACCCTATCAGGGATTGAAACGAAACTCTTAGAGTTGTAGGTGGTGGCAGTTTTTCGCCTGGGCCGGAAACAACCTAAAACCCTATCAGGGATTGAAACGATTTGCCACAGAGTCTCCCGATTGATTTGGGCCGCCGGAAACAACCTAAAACCCTATCAGGGATTGAAACTGAGCAAGTCAGTCACGCGAGAAATTGCATTAGGGTCAATCAAGCCGGAAACAACCTAAAACCCTATCAGGGATTGAAACCAAACGGCAATATGCGGACTTTGCCGAATACTGCGCCGGAAACAACCTAAAACCCTATCAGGGATTGAAACAAAGGCTCGGTTAGCGTAGCGGGAGCTAAAACCGAGGTAGGCCGGAAACAACCTAAAACCCTATCAGGGATTGAAACAGCCGCCATCTTTCTAATTCATATAGATTAGCCGCCGGAAACAACCTAAAACCCTATCAGGGATTGAAACTCCTCTAACCAAATTTATCAATGTACTAATGTAAAGGCTGGGCCGGAAACAACCTAAAACCCTATCAGGGATTGAAACAGCAAAGGCTTCTTTCAAGTTGACGACTTAGAAGACGCCGGAAACAACCTAAAACCCTATCAGGGATTGAAACTGCTTTAACTAATCTCAGCGCTCAGTGCCAGCGGGAGCTTGCCGGAAACAACCTAAAACCCTATCAGGGATTGAAACGCACAGAAAGAGCCAACCAAACTGCAACAACTGCTAAGCCGGAAACAACCTAAAACCCTATCAGGGATTGAAACCGGTGTGTGATACTATTAGTTAATAAGAGCAAGTGCCGGAAACAACCTAAAACCCTATCAGGGATTGAAACTTTGTTCCATATTCCCAAAAGAGCCTCGCCGCTCGCCGGAAACAACCTAAAACCCTATCAGGGATTGAAACATTTTTGGGGCTTTCGCAACGATTCCTCTCGCTGGCCGGAAACAACCTAAAACCCTATCAGGGATTGAAACCCACTTACGTGAGAAGTTAATCCTATTTTTCCATAACGCCGGAAACAACCTAAAACCCTATCAGGGATTGAAACCTCCAGTCTCGATCGCCTATCTCGGCTTTTATCAGCGATTTAGGCCGGAAACAACCTAAAACCCTATCAGGGATTGAAACTGAATACTCAATCAAGGATTTTGCCGTTCCCGATCGCCGGAAACAACCTAAAACCCTATCAGGGATTGAAACAGCAATCATCATCAGCCACACTCGCACTCTAGCAGGGCCGGAAACAACCTAAAACCCTATCAGGGATTGAAACTAGATGCGATCGTAACAATCGGCAGAATTGAAGTCACCGCCGGAAACAACCTAAAACCCTATCAGGGATTGAAACTAGCGGTGACTTTTTACCATCAACTATCTGAGCTTTTTTGCCGGAAACAACCTAAAACCCTATCAGGGATTGAAACTGGCAAGAGCCGATAGATCCAACCGCTCCGACCGCACCGCCGGAAACAACCTAAAACCCTATCAGGGATTGAAACGTTGAACCCCCGGCTGGCGCTTGCCAATCTTGAGCGCCGGAAACAACCTAAAACCCTATCAGGGATTGAAACTCGATATTGCCTCAGATGCCAACAGAAACTAAAGATTGCCGGAAACAACCTAAAACCCTATCAGGGATTGAAACGTAGTTGAAAGCAAGATTTCGATCGAGGGGTTGCGCCGGAAACAACCTAAAACCCTATCAGGGATTGAAACGGCAAGACAAAGCAAGCGATGCACAAAGCGCAAGCAGCCGGAAACAACCTAAAACCCTATCAGGGATTGAAACCTAGATTTTTAATCGGTTTGAGCTGGCGCTGTGAGCCGGAAACAACCTAAAACCCTATCAGGGATTGAAACTAGATTTTGCAGTTCCTATTGATTCAATTTTTGTAGCCGGAAACAACCTAAAACCCTATCAGGGATTGAAACGAAGCAACATACAGTTTATCCTTTGATTTATATACGCCGGAAACAACCTAAAACCCTATCAGGGATTGAAACAAAGACTCACAATTGACAGAGGAAGAAACAGCAGCAGGCCGGAAACAACCTAAAACCCTATCAGGGATTGAAACGCCAAAGACTCATTGCCAGAGCAAACGCTCCCGCGCCGGAAACAACCTAAAACCCTATCAGGGATTGAAACAGCCAAAAACCCGACCTTAACCCTCGGAATTTTACGCCGGAAACAACCTAAAACCCTATCAGGGATTGAAACAAGGTTCCCTCATAGGAATACTCTCCCATCTCCGCCGGAAACAACCTAAAACCCTATCAGGGATTGAAACGCAATCTCACATACCTAGTCGAGAAGGGCGGCCCTTTAGCCGGAAACAACCTAAAACCCTATCAGGGATTGAAACTTCTGCAATATTAACACTAGACCTTGGGTTCAAATGGCCGGAAACAACCTAAAACCCTATCAGGGATTGAAACATAGCTATTTAGCTTCATTACTTTTGTCAACAATTTTCGCCGGAAACAACCTAAAACCCTATCAGGGATTGAAACTTCAATGGTTGCGATCGTCCCGCGTCCTCCAAAAGGCCGGAAACAACCTAAAACCCTATCAGGGATTGAAACGAGCGTTCCCCTCGATATCGATCGCCCAGCCACGAGCCGGAAACAACCTAAAACCCTATCAGGGATTGAAACGAGCAAGCTTGCCAGAGTGCATTAAGCCAAATTGAGCCGGAAACAACCTAAAACCCTATCAGGGATTGAAACTTACCCAAGACACCGAAAAACTGACTATTTTCAGCCGGAAACAACCTAAAACCCTATCAGGGATTGAAACATGATTATGGCTTACGAAATCCAGGTGATGTATTTCGCCGGAAACAACCTAAAACCCTATCAGGGATTGAAACCAGAATCACTAGCCCAGGGCTGCCATGCTCGCGCTCGCCGGAAACAACCTAAAACCCTATCAGGGATTGAAACTGTGAAAAATTGCCTTAAGCCAGTTTTAGAAGAAAAGCTCAAGCCGGAAACAACCTAAAACCCTATCAGGGATTGAAACTTGTTCACCGCGCCCAAGCCAATCATTCCGGCACTGAGCCGGAAACAACCTAAAACCCTATCAGGGATTGAAACAATGATGGCTAGAATCTTAAGCATTTTCTTGGCGCTGGCCGGAAACAACCTAAAACCCTATCAGGGATTGAAACTGAGTAACTAAACTATCGGGTATGGTGAGAGCGATCGCAAGCCGGAAACAACCTAAAACCCTATCAGGGATTGAAACTCACCTACGAAAATCGGTTTGTTGCTGCATATCAAGCCGGAAACAACCTAAAACCCTATCAGGGATTGAAACTTTGCGTGGCTCCTGGACTACTCTTTGAGCCAGTTTCTGAGCCGGAAACAACCTAAAACCCTATCAGGGATTGAAACAATTTGCAATCCCGGTGTACCTTCATCGTCATAAAGCCGGAAACAACCTAAAACCCTATCAGGGATTGAAACTGATTCCAATGAGCGATTGAACCTCAGAGCTCGGCCGGAAACAACCTAAAACCCTATCAGGGATTGAAACACGAATCCCGGAGCTTGACATCCATCCCCAACGCCGGAAACAACCTAAAACCCTATCAGGGATTGAAACTCTATCCGTAGTAAATTTGCAAGAAGCATTACCAAAGGAATGTAAAGCCGGAAACAACCTAAAACCCTATCAGGGATTGAAACATGATGGCAAAATTCACGCCAGGGATAACTGAGATTGCCGCCGGAAACAACCTAAAACCCTATCAGGGATTGAAACTTTAAAAGCTTTTGGCTCTAAACCAAGATTGGTAGAGCCGGAAACAACCTAAAACCCTATCAGGGATTGAAACTCGTCATCATCACGAGCATAGATAATCACCTTTGAGCCGGAAACAACCTAAAACCCTATCAGGGATTGAAACTGAGGAGTTAGAGAGCGATCGAATTCGCCTGCTTGCCGGAAACAACCTAAAACCCTATCAGGGATTGAAACCTATGGCAATAGCTGCTGCATTCGGAATCGCTATTAGGCCGGAAACAACCTAAAACCCTATCAGGGATTGAAACCGAACGGCTGCATCTCGCGGCGCTGTTGATGTTGCCGGAAACAACCTAAAACCCTATCAGGGATTGAAACGTCTCAGACGAGGGAGCAATAGGACGATGGTGTCACAGCCGGAAACAACCTAAAACCCTATCAGGGATTGAAACCCCTAGCAGGCATGGCTAGCTTTGTGAGCTATAGCCGGAAACAACCTAAAACCCTATCAGGGATTGAAACTAGCTAACTGATTGTAGATCCGTATAGAGACATCTGTCAACGCCGGAAACAACCTAAAACCCTATCAGGGATTGAAACGCAATGAATATGTCCTCTGGTAAATCCTTTCTAAGCCGGAAACAACCTAAAACCCTATCAGGGATTGAAACGTGAATGCTTGTAGCTTTAGCAGGGATGGTTAATGTGCCGGAAACAACCTAAAACCCTATCAGGGATTGAAACAACCAGGGAAACCTTGAAAGTTTTACTGTTAAAGGGCCGGAAACAACCTAAAACCCTATCAGGGATTGAAACTACACTGACCGAAATAACTATCGGACTGGATGCGCCGGAAACAACCTAAAACCCTATCAGGGATTGAAACCAGTATTGCCAAAGCTACTTATAAGGGTTCGGGTAGCCGGAAACAACCTAAAACCCTATCAGGGATTGAAACTTTATGCGGAGCTGTAAAACTAGCAGCTTGCCCGATCGCAGGCCGGAAACAACCTAAAACCCTATCAGGGATTGAAACTTGGTAGTAGGTTATTAATCACCAGTCGTCAGTCCGCCGGAAACAACCTAAAACCCTATCAGGGATTGAAACTGTGTGCTTCTTTGTACTGTTGCGCGTCAGCATGCCGGAAACAACCTAAAACCCTATCAGGGATTGAAACAGCCACTGCTTCGGTAGTATAAAGCACTTCTATTTGCCGGAAACAACCTAAAACCCTATCAGGGATTGAAACATAGGACTGTTTAAAGCGCTGTGAGTGTTGAGTGCGGCCGGAAACAACCTAAAACCCTATCAGGGATTGAAACGAAATGGGCCCTTGAAGCTGTACGGGATGAGAAGAAAGCCGGAAACAACCTAAAACCCTATCAGGGATTGAAACGAAAGTGAAGCGGGCGATCGAATTTTGGAGACGAGCGCCGGAAACAACCTAAAACCCTATCAGGGATTGAAACCGATATCCCAACAACTTGCCCAAAGCTGAATGCTGACGCCGGAAACAACCTAAAACCCTATCAGGGATTGAAACTGGGTACTGGTAAATTGTAGCTTTGATTGATCCGCCGGAAACAACCTAAAACCCTATCAGGGATTGAAACATCAGAGAGTGTGAGTATCCCCTGCCGCTCGCCGCCGGAAACAACCTAAAACCCTATCAGGGATTGAAACGAAAAAAGCAAAGCTCTTAATCATTCTTACCAGAGCCGGAAACAACCTAAAACCCTATCAGGGATTGAAACGGTGACGCTCAAATCATTAAGTCTTGTAATCCTTTGCCGGAAACAACCTAAAACCCTATCAGGGATTGAAACCTGCGTGTACTCTACCGCTTGATGGGTGCGCTCAACGCCGGAAACAACCTAAAACCCTATCAGGGATTGAAACATGCTTGACCACGATGACATCTTACATCCAGACGCTTTGTGCCGGAAACAACCTAAAACCCTATCAGGGATTGAAACTTAGCGATGCTCCAAATCTGCCTTTACGCAGTTCGAGCCGGAAACAACCTAAAACCCTATCAGGGATTGAAACAAATTGACACCACGATCGACACCACAACCGCGCAAAGCCGGAAACAACCTAAAACCCTATCAGGGATTGAAACTCGCTTTCTGTAACCGAATCGATTCTAACGAATGCTCCTTTGCCGGAAACAACCTAAAACCCTATCAGGGATTGAAACAGAGTACCGCGCTAGACCGACTTCTAGAAGGCTGTTCACGCCGGAAACAACCTAAAACCCTATCAGGGATTGAAACTTAAAATTATTTTATCACTATCTTTCATTTTCTCTGGGCCGGAAACAACCTAAAACCCTATCAGGGATTGAAACGACCGTTAAAGATGGCTATGCCTATCTTGTCGGAATTAGCCGGAAACAACCTAAAACCCTATCAGGGATTGAAACCTGAAATCGATAATGCAATTGACAATGCAATCAAGCCGGAAACAACCTAAAACCCTATCAGGGATTGAAACTTCACAATTGCGCTTGGGAGATTGGAATTCACGGGCCGGAAACAACCTAAAACCCTATCAGGGATTGAAACAGTGGCGAAAAATCAAGGGAGAGGAAATTAGAAGCTTGCAGCCGGAAACAACCTAAAACCCTATCAGGGATTGAAACTGCAGAGGGCGGTATGTGCAGGAGCGTGGCAGAGGGGCCGGAAACAACCTAAAACCCTATCAGGGATTGAAACAATCATCAAGCACCCCTGCAAACTAGATCAAAAGCCGGAAACAACCTAAAACCCTATCAGGGATTGAAACACAAAGGAACCTTATATAAGCCTTTATGAAAAAGCCGGAAACAACCTAAAACCCTATCAGGGATTGAAACGTCAGATATGGACAAAGCTGTCCAATCGCGGACAAGCCGGAAACAACCTAAAACCCTATCAGGGATTGAAACAGTGCCACACCCGCCACCACTGCCATCTGATTCATCTTGCCGGAAACAACCTAAAACCCTATCAGGGATTGAAACAATCATTCAAGAGTTTACCGTACTGATTGACAATCACAGCCGGAAACAACCTAAAACCCTATCAGGGATTGAAACGTAATTAAAACCCATCCAGATATTTGTACCAGAAGTGAAGCCGGAAACAACCTAAAACCCTATCAGGGATTGAAACGATGTACTGTACGAAGATTTCTTGAAACATAATGCCGGAAACAACCTAAAACCCTATCAGGGATTGAAACCGAGGTATCGCTTATCGAGTATACTTGCCCAATAATGCCGGAAACAACCTAAAACCCTATCAGGGATTGAAACTAAGCCTCCCGTTAAAGCGCCTAAAATAGGAATTATACCGCCGGAAACAACCTAAAACCCTATCAGGGATTGAAACTTGGAATTTGAGCGGAAATAGAAAAACTCCGTCGGCCGGAAACAACCTAAAACCCTATCAGGGATTGAAACTTTGGGATGTTGATGAATTAGCTAAAACTTTTGAGCCGGAAACAACCTAAAACCCTATCAGGGATTGAAACCATCGAAATGATGGCTGACATCAGGCAATATCAAGCCGGAAACAACCTAAAACCCTATCAGGGATTGAAACTTCGCTCAATCAACGTCAAACACCCTTTCTCCGAAAGGATTGCCGGAAACAACCTAAAACCCTATCAGGGATTGAAACGTTTCAGGTTTCCAACCAAAAGCTGCTGGGGATTTAGGCCGGAAACAACCTAAAACCCTATCAGGGATTGAAACATGGGTAGGACTCCCCCACATTCCAACACCGAGAGTGGGCCGGAAACAACCTAAAACCCTATCAGGGATTGAAACTTAATAATTTCTTCCCGCCTTTCGGCGAAAATTTTGCCGGAAACAACCTAAAACCCTATCAGGGATTGAAACTGCTGAAAAAGCAATGCACGCAGAAAGTCCCCATTTATGCCGGAAACAACCTAAAACCCTATCAGGGATTGAAACGCTAACAATGATAGTTTATTCACTCTTTCACCGGCCGGAAACAACCTAAAACCCTATCAGGGATTGAAACCATTTACTCGCCATCTAGTACCGATCGCACAGACGCCGGAAACAACCTAAAACCCTATCAGGGATTGAAACGCAAAATACAGGCGAGACTACTGTACGAAAGTAAGCCGGAAACAACCTAAAACCCTATCAGGGATTGAAACGCGCAATTAGATGATAGATTCCTAGCCTATCCTTATGCCGGAAACAACCTAAAACCCTATCAGGGATTGAAACGGCCCTGAATCTGGGTACCAGGGTAAAGCAACAGCCGGAAACAACCTAAAACCCTATCAGGGATTGAAACTTACATACTCAATCGGGTTTTGTAAGACATCTTAAGCCGGAAACAACCTAAAACCCTATCAGGGATTGAAACTTACAGCCAATAATTCTTATTTTAATTCTTGGCTAAAGCCGGAAACAACCTAAAACCCTATCAGGGATTGAAACCCAATCCATATTACCCCTGATGTTGCTGTTGTTGAGGCCGGAAACAACCTAAAACCCTATCAGGGATTGAAACTATCCACCTTGACAGATAAGGTAATTTGCTAGCAGGCCGGAAACAACCTAAAACCCTATCAGGGATTGAAACATTACTCCGGGCGCGGTTGCTGCGAGTACCTTTGATGCCGGAAACAACCTAAAACCCTATCAGGGATTGAAACTATCCCCTTAAAAAAGGGCATTTGAGGCACTTTTGAGCCGGAAACAACCTAAAACCCTATCAGGGATTGAAACTTTACTTCGCACTTGAAAGCGATCGCAAAATGCCGAGCCGGAAACAACCTAAAACCCTATCAGGGATTGAAACTCTAAGTGGGGGGATTATAAAATATTAAGTAAGCGCCGGAAACAACCTAAAACCCTATCAGGGATTGAAACCCCCAATCTGGGAGGTAGTTATTGCCTCGAAATGTAAGCCGGAAACAACCTAAAACCCTATCAGGGATTGAAACAAAAAAATACCCGCCGATTTCTCAGCGAGTAACAAAAGCCGGAAACAACCTAAAACCCTATCAGGGATTGAAACAAGGAGTACCCTTGGCGCAAGGTGCCTGGGGCGACACCTAGCCGGAAACAACCTAAAACCCTATCAGGGATTGAAACTGGAGAAATTTTTGGATTCCAGCAAGGACTGGAGCCGGAAACAACCTAAAACCCTATCAGGGATTGAAACAATATTCGGGCGCGCCTCGGCTGAGGGCTGTCGGGCCGGAAACAACCTAAAACCCTATCAGGGATTGAAACGGTGTACCAACTACCCGGCTCGCAAGTTGCCTGCCAGCCGGAAACAACCTAAAACCCTATCAGGGATTGAAACGCGGCGGCTAACCCGCACCCTACTTATTTAACTCAGCCGGAAACAACCTAAAACCCTATCAGGGATTGAAACCCTAAAAACATAATATCGGTGTCTGTGTCGATTTTGCGCCGGAAACAACCTAAAACCCTATCAGGGATTGAAACGAATCATTACTCGCCATTCGTGACACTGGGAAAACCAACACAAGCCGGAAACAACCTAAAACCCTATCAGGGATTGAAACGTATCAGAAAAATCAGCCAAAAATTGCGGTGGGGCGAGCCGGAAACAACCTAAAACCCTATCAGGGATTGAAACAATAGGGGCGGTTTTAGTGCCATATTCATCATTGCCGGAAACAACCTAAAACCCTATCAGGGATTGAAACTGAGCTAGCTGCACAACAGGGGATAAGTGACTGGGCCGGAAACAACCTAAAACCCTATCAGGGATTGAAACCTTCATCCTTCGCAATGATGGCTAATTCAGTCAGTGAGCCGGAAACAACCTAAAACCCTATCAGGGATTGAAACTTAGGAAGTTCTACCTCTCTGAGTTCACCATCAGGCCGGAAACAACCTAAAACCCTATCAGGGATTGAAACGTGTTTCAGATGATGATGATGTAGATTCTTTAATCGCCGGAAACAACCTAAAACCCTATCAGGGATTGAAACTGTTAAACTCCCATTTTGGCTCGGTTCCGTGCAGTGCGCCGGAAACAACCTAAAACCCTATCAGGGATTGAAACATCCCCCCAGTGCCACATGGGGGATTGCTTCTTAGCCGCCGGAAACAACCTAAAACCCTATCAGGGATTGAAACAGTGCTTTGATTAATTTCTGCATTTTGTTTGCGCCGGAAACAACCTAAAACCCTATCAGGGATTGAAACGCTGCGCTACCAGCAGAAGTGGAACCGGGACAACAGGCCGGAAACAACCTAAAACCCTATCAGGGATTGAAACTCACCGACGGAAGGTTTATTTAGAGAGCATCGATCAAGGCCGGAAACAACCTAAAACCCTATCAGGGATTGAAACTCAATTTTGCTAAGATTGCCAAAATGCCTAACAGCCGGAAACAACCTAAAACCCTATCAGGGATTGAAACATTTCAGTCTAAAACTCCATAGAATTCCACAACACGCGCCGGAAACAACCTAAAACCCTATCAGGGATTGAAACTTATTTTAAGAGGGAGTCGTCGAAAACCGCCGCTAAAGCCGGAAACAACCTAAAACCCTATCAGGGATTGAAACGATCCTGGCTATGGAATTGCCGAGCTTTGCAATTATGGCCGGAAACAACCTAAAACCCTATCAGGGATTGAAACTTTGCGAGGGTGGCTTCTGCGGTGGAGCCGCCTTTTTGCCGGAAACAACCTAAAACCCTATCAGGGATTGAAACTAACCTCATCGTATTGAAGATAACGTGATTGAGCATCAAGCCGGAAACAACCTAAAACCCTATCAGGGATTGAAACGTTTCTTAAGCACTATAGAATTAACCCTCTAAGCCGGAAACAACCTAAAACCCTATCAGGGATTGAAACTTTCCCATTGACTCCACTGTGCCGGATGCCTCCTCCAGGCATGCCGGAAACAACCTAAAACCCTATCAGGGATTGAAACTTGGGCGGCCGCGCGATTGGCATCCCTGCCAAAGCCGGAAACAACCTAAAACCCTATCAGGGATTGAAACAGCGTACCCTTCATCTAAATCCCCTCCCGATAATGAGCCGGAAACAACCTAAAACCCTATCAGGGATTGAAACTGGGTATGTAGTCTAATCGAGTGTTGTGAGAGTCATGCCGGAAACAACCTAAAACCCTATCAGGGATTGAAACTAAACAATACAGCCAATACCATCGCCAACACCCGGCCGGAAACAACCTAAAACCCTATCAGGGATTGAAACTATGGAATCATCACACGGTGTCAATATGCTTGCGCCGGAAACAACCTAAAACCCTATCAGGGATTGAAACTTACTTAGTATGTTACCAACAGTGTCAGGTATGTTACCAGCCGGAAACAACCTAAAACCCTATCAGGGATTGAAACTTACTTAGTATGTTACCAACAGTGTCAGGTATGTTACCAGCCGGAAACAACCTAAAACCCTATCAGGGATTGAAACTGCATAATCATAGACCCGCGCAAAATTTACCCCGATGCCGGAAACAACCTAAAACCCTATCAGGGATTGAAACAAGCAAAATTATGCGACTAGCAGAACTTAGGAGCCGTGTGGCCGGAAACAACCTAAAACCCTATCAGGGATTGAAACAAACTTGTAAAAGCCCAAACTCAGAAAAAAGGTCGCCGGAAACAACCTAAAACCCTATCAGGGATTGAAACTCCAATGAAGCTTACATTCAAAGATTTGATTGTAAGCCGGAAACAACCTAAAACCCTATCAGGGATTGAAACACAGCTCGGACAAATATCTCTACCAGAATACTGAGGCCGGAAACAACCTAAAACCCTATCAGGGATTGAAACTTGAATTATACCAGAAAGAAGCTCAAGAATCGCCGGAAACAACCTAAAACCCTATCAGGGATTGAAACCAGATGTGTTTGCACAGTCGGCTCCAAGATGGAGCGTCCGGCCGGAAACAACCTAAAACCCTATCAGGGATTGAAACTTACGGATTCAGCTTTATTCCAGAGTGGCTGCCGGCCGGAAACAACCTAAAACCCTATCAGGGATTGAAACGGGATGCGGTAGGGCGATCGCATCGTAGGGATGCCCCTTGCCGGAAACAACCTAAAACCCTATCAGGGATTGAAACGCGAGAGTAAAGGCTTGATATCCAAGAAAGGCCGGAAACAACCTAAAACCCTATCAGGGATTGAAACTCACTTAATTTAATCTGTAACTCGCTAACCTCTTGGCTAGGGCCGGAAACAACCTAAAACCCTATCAGGGATTGAAACAATAAATTCATCGGGCTTAACTGAATATTTTGCGCCGGAAACAACCTAAAACCCTATCAGGGATTGAAACTAAAAATTACCATAGTTTTGATAAGTGGCGAGCTGTGGCCGGAAACAACCTAAAACCCTATCAGGGATTGAAACAAACCACCCCACGAATTCACTCCCCGACTAAGCGCGCCGGAAACAACCTAAAACCCTATCAGGGATTGAAACAAGCCTTACACCCACTTCTGAGCCTGCCGATGATGGGTGTGCCGGAAACAACCTAAAACCCTATCAGGGATTGAAACTAGCAGCGCCGACATAAACGCTCGGATAGTTGAGCCGGAAACAACCTAAAACCCTATCAGGGATTGAAACAGGCAAAGCACGAGATACTAAAAAAGATTGAGGCAATTTAAGCCGGAAACAACCTAAAACCCTATCAGGGATTGAAACCAAGATACTGGTCCTCAAATTATTAATACAATGCAAGCGCCGGAAACAACCTAAAACCCTATCAGGGATTGAAACAAGCTTTTAGTAGAATTCCCAAAATTCTTAGGGACAGCCGGAAACAACCTAAAACCCTATCAGGGATTGAAACTTACACTGTCTACACTTTGTCTTACACTGTCTAAGCCGGAAACAACCTAAAACCCTATCAGGGATTGAAACCTATCCCGTACCAGCACCGGGGGAATGATGAAGCCAGGCCGGAAACAACCTAAAACCCTATCAGGGATTGAAACTCGGTACACCCGCGCTGGGCCTCTGCCTTCTTCCTGGGCCACAAGCCGGAAACAACCTAAAACCCTATCAGGGATTGAAACACTAACCCTGATAGTCGTCACGATATCCCTGATAACGCCGGAAACAACCTAAAACCCTATCAGGGATTGAAACTTACACTTGTGCCTGCACAAAAAATTATTGAGGCACAGCCGGAAACAACCTAAAACCCTATCAGGGATTGAAACTTCTAAAATGCGGGCTAAGCTTTTTAAGGCATTTGGCCGGAAACAACCTAAAACCCTATCAGGGATTGAAACGTAGATTCATAATCCCTCCTCCTGAACCACAGCGCCGGAAACAACCTAAAACCCTATCAGGGATTGAAACACTGGAAGGGTGAGCGGCAAGGCATAATTACCCTTAGCGCCGGAAACAACCTAAAACCCTATCAGGGATTGAAACCTTTTTGATGAAGCTGCTATATTTCTTGGTGATGCGCCGGAAACAACCTAAAACCCTATCAGGGATTGAAACATTGATATGGTTGAGTTTGCTATCACTTTTGCTATCACTGCCGGAAACAACCTAAAACCCTATCAGGGATTGAAACAGTTAATTCGCCATTTTCATCATATTTTGAAATATGGCGCCGGAAACAACCTAAAACCCTATCAGGGATTGAAACCGGAGTAATGCTGGACTGGCGAAAAAACTACACGGGAGCCGGAAACAACCTAAAACCCTATCAGGGATTGAAACCGGATAGTTGCCGAATGTTTCAATGTTGGGGAGCGGAGCCGGAAACAACCTAAAACCCTATCAGGGATTGAAACTCAATGTTGGGGAGCGGAATGTTCGCACCTGGTTTGGCCGGAAACAACCTAAAACCCTATCAGGGATTGAAACCCAAACCATGTCGTTACCACGGTCTAGGGGCTTTATGCCGGAAACAACCTAAAACCCTATCAGGGATTGAAACATTTGCTAGCAGTGTGCCTGAATCAAATCATATCTGGCCGGAAACAACCTAAAACCCTATCAGGGATTGAAACAAACTCTAGACTGTTTTGAGTTAGTGTTCGTCTGGCCGGAAACAACCTAAAACCCTATCAGGGATTGAAACCTTTATAGGTTGATGGGGGCGTTAAATTTTAATGTAAAGCCGGAAACAACCTAAAACCCTATCAGGGATTGAAACTTGAAGCTCGACGTTATGCCCTAAAAGTAGCCAAAGGCCGGAAACAACCTAAAACCCTATCAGGGATTGAAACGAGAAAATTGACGGCACAAAATACCCAAAAGCAACGGGCCGGAAACAACCTAAAACCCTATCAGGGATTGAAACGAAATATTTTGCCCGCTAGTGACTGTGCGAGTATGGGCCGGAAACAACCTAAAACCCTATCAGGGATTGAAACTTTATTTCCTAATAATTACTTAGGATTAAACACGGCTGAGGCCGGAAACAACCTAAAACCCTATCAGGGATTGAAACTCGGGATGCAAACTTGGCGGCAGAACACTCTGGCGAGCCGGAAACAACCTAAAACCCTATCAGGGATTGAAACCTTTTTTGGATTAATGGCAATCTGAGAACCTACGCCGGAAACAACCTAAAACCCTATCAGGGATTGAAACTGGTAGACCGCAAGAATAGGCACGTAACCTATTACGCCGGAAACAACCTAAAACCCTATCAGGGATTGAAACACTAAGATATCATTCATTTGTTGGTAATGTCAAGCCGGAAACAACCTAAAACCCTATCAGGGATTGAAACGGCAAGGAGTATTGGTTTGCATACACTTCTGAGCCGGAAACAACCTAAAACCCTATCAGGGATTGAAACGAACCATTTTAGTCCAGGCATGATTCATGTGAGGCCGGAAACAACCTAAAACCCTATCAGGGATTGAAACTTTGCTCTTCCTGAGTGTTACCAAACTCTGGGATTTCGGCCGGAAACAACCTAAAACCCTATCAGGGATTGAAACGCTGGCACAACTACTTAACCTACAGCTTTTTTAGCCGGAAACAACCTAAAACCCTATCAGGGATTGAAACATAGTGGTTTCCATTGCCTGATAAAGTGCTTCTCGTGCCGGAAACAACCTAAAACCCTATCAGGGATTGAAACTCAACAGAACCAGAATCGGATGCAGAGATAAACTGCCGGAAACAACCTAAAACCCTATCAGGGATTGAAACGATTACCTGGTAATGATTGCCTTCCCAGAGGCTATGGCCGGAAACAACCTAAAACCCTATCAGGGATTGAAACAAAGAAGCCTACGACAAAGGTGCAGGTAGAGCAAGACGCCGGAAACAACCTAAAACCCTATCAGGGATTGAAACTAATCACTTCCCATTGTAGAGGTATCTAGACCGCAGTAATGCCGGAAACAACCTAAAACCCTATCAGGGATTGAAACTCAACTTTCACATCGTAGCTAGTCAACCAATCTCGCAAGCCGGAAACAACCTAAAACCCTATCAGGGATTGAAACTTAATTCTTGCAATTGACTCTCTAATCTGGTTTGGCCGGAAACAACCTAAAACCCTATCAGGGATTGAAACAATCTTCAGGCTTTGATTGAATATCTAAAGCTTGCGCCGGAAACAACCTAAAACCCTATCAGGGATTGAAACAAGCCACACGGCGATCGATTCCAGCGCGGCAGTTTCAGCCGGAAACAACCTAAAACCCTATCAGGGATTGAAACTTGACTTGGGTAATGATTTCCTCCATCCAGTCAGCCGGAAACAACCTAAAACCCTATCAGGGATTGAAACGAAGAAATTGGAATTGATGCAAGATGGGGAAGTAGTGCCGGAAACAACCTAAAACCCTATCAGGGATTGAAACTCCCCGACGTATTCCGAGCAATCCGAGAACTCCGCCGGAAACAACCTAAAACCCTATCAGGGATTGAAACCTTCGGAAGTATTCACCAGAGGAGGAGACAGGAGGAAAGAGCGTATTCTTCTCCTGACTCCTGACTCCTGACTCCTTCTTCGCCGGAAACAAGTTTACGTCCAACACTTGCCACAGCACAGGTAGTGGTGATGGAGAATCTCACATTTGATAAAAGTCGTCAGATTCAGGAATTGATTCAAACAGCAGGGTGTAGACTATTATATTTACCGCAATACTCTCCAGAGTTTAACAAAATTGAACAAAGAAGAGTCTTGGCTAAAAAGTCAAATTCGTAAACAGCTTGATGAGTTTGATTGCTGACGTTTTGGCGACCCTTGGATATCTTGCACCTTGCATCCTAACACGGGCAGTTGCTATATGTGATTTCCCAGATTATTCAGTTGAAAAAATACCAAAATTATGACCAATCAAACAACTTCTCCACTCCTACTCAGTCCCTTCAAAATCGGAGATTTACCCTTAAAAAACCGGGTAGTCATGGCACCCCTAACGAGAGCCAGAGCCGGTGAAGCGCGGATGCCCAACGCCTTGATGGCAGAGTATTACACTCAGCGATCCTCCGCTGGTTTAATCATTACAGAAGCCACAGTGGTTTCTACTCAAGCTAATGGTTGGCTCAATACACCCGGTATTTATTCAGACGAGCAAGGCGCAGCTTGGAAACAAATTGTAACTGCGGTTCATGCTCACGAAACACCGATTTTCATGCAGCTTTGGCACACCGGGCGAGCTTCCCACAGCAGTTTTCATCAAAACAACCAATTGCCAGTTGCACCCTCTGCCATCAAAATAAACGGAGAAGGCATTCATACCCCTATAGGCAAACAACCTTACGAAACTCCCCGTGCTTTAGAAACCGATGAAATCTCCCTGGTTGTAGAAGATTATCGCAAGGCGGCCGAACGGGCAAAAATGGCAGGTTTTGACGGTGTAGAAATTCACGCGGCAAACGGCTATCTCATTGACACATTTCTGCAAACCAAAACCAACCACCGCACTGATTCCTATGGCGGATCAGTTGAAAATCGCTACCGTTTTCTTAAGGAAATTGTCGAGGCGATTCTCACAGTATTTCCCGCCAACAGAGTGGGAGTTAGGCTTTCTCCCAACGGTGTTTACAATGACATGGGTTCTCCAGAATATCGAGGAGATTTTCTGTATTTCGCAGGGCAGTTAAATGCCTATGATTTAGCTTACCTTCACTTGGTAGACGGTTTGGCTTTTGGCTTTCATGAATTGGGAACGCCGATGATGATAGGAGAGTTTCGCGATGTGTTTTCAGGGCCACTGGTCGGCAACTGCGGATATACTCAAGAACAGGCTGAAACGGCCCTCAACAGCAAAGTTGCGGATTTAATAGCTTTTGGTCGAGATTTTATCAGCAATCCCGATTTGGTAGAGCGTTTTACTAATGGTTGGCCACTCAATCCGCCTGCTGAAGTCGGCGTCTGGTATTCTTTTGGGCCTGAAGGTTATATCGATTTCCCTACGTATCAGGAACCTGCAGCTATTTCTTAGTTGAGTTGGTTGGGGCGGGTTTATCAATAAATACCGAGTATGTGCATCATAGATAATGGTGAACCCGCCCCTAAAAGATGTATGGTTAATTTCTCAAAATAGGAGGAGGAGGAGTTAGAGTCATATTTAATTTTCATCGTCAGTTGAGATGGAGCATCTCCTATTTGTAAAAACACTTCTTCTGCCTCCTTCCTTCTTCCTCCTGTCTCCTGCCTCCTGCCTCCCGTCTCGGGCCTCCAATTTCTAGCTTGGCTGCAAAAGTGAGAGGCTCCCAGTTGAGATCGAGAACGTTTCCCCATATCCTAATAACCATAGGGTACTTGAAAACATCCAAGCTGCTAGCTCAGCGTTTGAGTGCCTGAAAAAAATCAATAGCGGAAGCGCTTTTAACAAGATGGCACAAAATCACAAATCAACGGTTATCATTACCGGCGCTTCCTCCGGCGTCGGTTTGTACGGCGCGAAAGCTCTCGCAGACAAGGGATGGCACGTAGTCATGGCCTGTCGGGACGTGCGGAAAGCCGGAGATGCCGCCCGAGAGTTGGGTATACCTGAAGGCAGTTTCTCCATCATGGAGATTGACTTGGGCGATTTGGAGAGTGTGCGCCGATTTGCTCGCGCATTTAAGGCCAGCGGCAGGCCTCTGGACGCTTTGGTGTGTAACGCTGCCATTTATATGCCTTTGATTAAGGAACCGCTGCGAAGCCCGGAGGGTTACGAGTTGACAATGACTACCAATCACCTGGGTCATTTCCTGCTGTGCAACCTGATGATGGAAAATATGAAGCCTTCCTATTATTCCGATGCGAGAATCGTGATTTTGGGAACTGTGACTCACAATCCAGACGAGTTGGGCGGGAAGATTCCGCCGCGCCCGGATTTAGGCAAGTTTGAGGGTTTTGAAGCGGGTTTCAAAGACCCGATTTCGATGGTTGATGGCAAGAAGTTTGAACCTGTCAAGGCTTATAAAGATAGCAAAGTTTGCAACGTGCTGACGATGCGGGAGTTGCACCGGCGCTTTCACGAATCCACCGGGATTACTTTCACTTCGCTTTATCCGGGATGCGTTGCGGATACGCCGCTTTTCCGCAATCACTATCCCCTATTTCAGAAGCTGTTCCCGCTGTTTCAGAAGAATATCACCGGGGGTTACGTGTCGCAGGAGTTGGCGGGGGAAAGGCTGGCGATGGTGGTTGCTGATCCAGAGTACAAGCAATCTGGGGCTTATTGGAGTTGGGGAAATCGCCAGAAAAAAGATGGTAAGTCTTTTGTGCAGAAGGTTTCTCCGCAGGCCCGCGATGATGAAAAAGGCGAGCGGATGTGGGAGTTGAGTGCTAAGTTGGTGGGATTGACTGACGGGGCTCAAATGGGTGCTGCGGCTGGTGCGGGCCGGTCTGCATAATTCAGAGTTACAAATCCCCTTGATCAGGCTTGGCTGTTGAAACGGCGTCTACGCACAGGATGTGGGTAGACGCTGACTCAATAATAAAGGGGTTATTAAACTCGGATTTTGTATGATGCACCAAAATCAAAGAAACCGGGTTTTTTAGTGGCTCTGCGGGTTGTAACTCACATTTTGCACTATTCTTCAGAACAGGCAAGATGCCTGTTCCACAAGAAAATTTATCTCTTGTGGAACAGGCGTAACTCACATCTTCCACCATTCTTCAGAACAGGCAAGATGCCTGTTCCACAAGAAAATTTATCTCTTGTGGAACAGGCGTAACTCACATCTTCCA